>CAKTSC010000109.1 GCA_934597465.1 uncultured Dysosmobacter sp. | reverse complement strand
TCTCGTGGACGGGCTCCACGTCGCAGCAGATGCCGTAGCCGTGGGAGCAGACGGCGTGGATCAGCTCCGGCGAGCAGCCGCCCTTTTCCAGCAGCTCCGGGGCCTTGCGGCAGTGCTCCTCCGGCCAGCGCTCGAAATCGATGTCGTGCAGCAGACCCGCCAGGGCCCAGAATTCCTCGTCTGCGCCGCAGCCCAGCTCCCGGGCGTACCAGCGCAGCACGCCTTCCACCGTCAGGGCGTGCTGGATGTGGAAGGGCTCCTCGTTATACTCTCGCAGCAGGGCCAGGGCCTGCTCTCTCGTGATGTTCGCCTCCATGGGCTGACCTCCTTGGTGTGGGGAGGGACGCTCCCTCCCGGTTTTTCGCCATTATACTCCCATCCCCGGCCGGGTGCAAGAGGGAGCCAGGGCCTTTTCCAGCAGTCCTGTCACCCACTCCGCCTGCTGGTAGCTCTCCTCCGAGAGGCGCTGGTAGGCCTTCTGGAGGCAGGGGTCCGCGGTGCCGTCCGCCGCCCGCAGGTAGTTGAAGCCGGCGCAGGCCTCCTCATGGTAGCGCTGGCGCAGGGCGGGACACCAATTGCCCACATAGATCCGCTGGCAGTCCAGGGTCTCCGGACGGCTCTGGCCGGTGATGAGGTAGAGCAGGGCCCCCAGATAGCGGCTGTGGGCCTGCTTCCGGGCCATGAGCTCCCGGAGGGTAGGCCGCGCCGCCGCCGGAGCCAAGCGCAGCATGGCCTGATAGTACCGCCGGTCCGCCGCCTCCTGGTCCCGGAAGCCCTCCAGCACCGCGAGGTCGTCCCTGGCGGCGGAGCCCATGCAGCAGGGATCGCTCACCGCGCCGGGCAGGCTCTCCAGGGCGGCGTCCGCTCCGGTGGTCCCGGCGCCGGAGGCCGTCCCCGCCGCCACGGCGGAGGGAGCCGCCCCGGCGGAGGGAGCCGCACCGCCGGAGGGGGCCGTTCCCGCCGCGGGAGCCATCCCCGTCCCGGCGGCGCCCGCCATCCCGCCGCCCGCCGCCGGGGGCCAGGCGCTCTCCGGATAGGGGGCCATGCTGGGGGCCACCCGCTGCCAGAGCCGCTCATTCCGCCGGTAATCGTAGCCCCCGTATGTCATATCGTCCATTGCCATCCGCTCCTTTCCGTTCCCAGACTATGCCGGAAAGCGGGCCGGAGTGCGGATGGGAAGCCGGGAAAGGTGGGCATCCTAAGGGGGTCACCGCCGGAACGGCGCAAAAAATCCCTCCAACCCGGCGGGTTTTCGTGGAATGCCTTGCATTTTTCCCGTTTCTCTGCTAGACTGACAAAGTTATGACAGTTTCCCTGCCACACATCTGCAAAAGGAGGTTTCAGACACCATGCTGGAACTGAAGGACATCCGCTACACCGTCCAGGACGAGGGCGGCTCGCTGGATATTTTGAAGGGCGTCTCCCTGACGGTGCCGGACCATAAGCTCATGGTCTTCACCGGCCCCAACGGCGGCGGCAAGACCACCCTGGCCAAGGTCATCATGGGCCTGGTCCAGCCCACCTCCGGCCAGATCCTCTGGAATGGCCAGGACATCACCCATCTCTCCATCACCGAGCGGGCGCGGCTCGGCATCAGCTACGGCTTCCAGCAGCCCCCCCGCTTCAAGGGCATCACGGTGAAGCGCCTGCTGACCCTGGCCAGCGGCAATGATACGCTCAGCAAGGACCAGTGCTGCCAGTACCTGACCCGGGTGGGCCTCTGCGCCAACGATTACCTGGACCGGGAGGTGGATGTCTCCCTCTCCGGCGGCGAGGTCAAGCGCATCGAGATCGCGACCCTCCTGGCCCGGAACGCCGAGCTCATGATCTTCGACGAGCCCGAGGCCGGCATCGACCTCTGGAGCTTCGCCCGGCTGACGGAGACCTTCCAGCAGATCCACGACCAGGGCCGGGCCACCATGGTCATCATCTCCCACCAGGAGCGTATCATTTCCCTGGCGGACGAAGTGGTCGTGGTGGGCGGCGGCGAGATCCGCCACCGGGGCACCGCCAATGACATCCTGCCCCAGATCCTGGCGGACACCCTGGGGGCATGTCCGGTACTTGCGAGAGGAGGCGAAGGCGCATGATGGAATCCCAGGTAGACCGCGAGCTGCTGGAAAAGATCGCGGATCTCATCGGCAAGCCCGTGGGGGCCTTCAACATCCGCAAGGACTGCGGCTGTGACGGCCGCCAGTCCACGGAGAATATCGAGATCACCGGCAAGACAGACGGCAAGTCCGGCATCGACATCCGGGTGAAGGACGGAACGCGGGGCGAGCAGTGCCACATCCCCGTCATCATCACGAAGCCCGGCATCCGTGAGATGGTCTACAACGATTTCTACATCGGCGAGAACTGCGATGTGGACATTGTGGCCGGCTGCGGCATCCACAACTGCGGCAGCGAGGAGAGCCGCCACGACGGCCTCCACACCTTCTACGTGGGCAAGAACTCCCACGTAAAGTACACCGAGAAGCACTACGGCGAGGGCGACGGCACCGGCGGCCGGGTCATGAACCCGGAGACGGTGGTCTATCTGGAGGAAGGCGCCTCCATCACCATGGAGACCACCCAGATCCGGGGCATCGACTCCACCCTCCGCAAGACGAAGATCGTCTGCGGCAAGAGGGCCGAGGCCGTGGTGACGGAGCGCCTCCTGACCCATGGGGAGCAGCACGCCGAGAGCGACATGGTCATCGAGCTCAACGGCGAGGGGGCCAAGGGCCGGGTCATCTCCCGGTCTGTTGCCCAGGGCACGTCCTCCCAGGTCTTCTACCCTCAGATGGTGGGCAACGCCCAGTGCTTCGGCCACGTCCAGTGCGACTCCATCATCATGGATCAGGCCAACATCCGCTCCATCCCCGCCATCACCGCCAACTCCACCGAAGCCCAGCTCATCCACGAGGCCGCCATCGGCAAGATCGCGGGCGACCAGCTCCTGAAGCTGGAGACCCTGGGTCTCACCGAGGAGGAGGCCGAGGACCGCATCCTCAAGGGCTTCCTCTCCGAGTAAGCTCAGAGAGAAACCGACAGAAAAATGCCCCCGCCATCCTGAGGGATGGCGGGGGCATTTTTTCATGACACGAAAGCCTTACAGCAGAAATACCAAAATCCCCACCAGCGGTGCGAAGACCGGGCCCAGCGCCAGGGCGATGAGCAGGACGCGGGCACCGCGCATTCCAGGAAGAAAACCATGCGCAAGACTCCTTTCCCGCCCCATTCCGGGCGTCTCAGCGCAGGAAGATCCGCTTTCCGCCCCGGTATTCCTCCACCGTCCCGATCCGCTGGGCGGCGGGGACGGCGGCTTGCAGCTCGGCGAAGAGGGCGTCGGCATCCGCCGGATCCACGGCCATCAGAAGGCCGCCGGAGGTCTGGGGGTCGTAGAGCATGTCCTG
Source organism: uncultured Dysosmobacter sp. (assembly GCA_934597465.1). Lineage (GTDB taxonomy): Bacteria > Bacillota > Clostridia > Oscillospirales > Oscillospiraceae > Oscillibacter. The sequence goes on along the minus strand of CAKTSC010000109.1, from coordinate 2,340 downwards.
CCTGGCAAGCTCTGTCTCGCCCGGATCCACGCTTTCCTCGGCGAAGGCCCGGTTGCGGTACATGCCCTCCGGCAGGATGCCCATGGCGGCCAGCTCCAGGGCCTCCGGGATCAGGGCGATGGCGCCCACATCCAGGTGCAGCTCCGTGTTGCTGCCCTGGGCCAGCTCCAGGCCGTGGCCCAGCAGGCCGAAGCCCGTCACGTCCGTGCAGGCGTGGACGCGGTACTTCACCATCACGTCCCGGGCGGCCTTGTTGAGGGTGGTCATCAGCCGGTAGGCGAGAGCCATGGCCTCCGGGGGCGCCATCTCCGCCTTGGCGGCCGTCGTCAGGATGCCGATGCCCAGCGGCTTTGTGAGAAGCAGCACATCCCCGGCTTTGGCGCCGGAGTTGGTCAGCACCTTTTCCGGATGGACGAAGCCCGTGACGGCCAGGCCGTACTTGGGCTCCTCGTCCAGGATGCTGTGGCCTCCGGTGATGAGGGCTCCGGCCTCGTAGACCTTGTCGTATCCGCCCCGGAGGATCTGGTGGACGACCTCCTTCGGCATGTCCGCCGGGACTGCCATGATGTTCAGGCAGAGCTTGGGCTCGCCCCCCATGGCGTAGACATCGCTGAGGGCGTTAGTGGCGGCGATCTGTCCGAAAAGGTAGGGATCGTCCGCGATGGGCGGGAAGAAATCCACCGTCTGCACCAGGGCCAGGTCAGCTGTGACCTGGTAGACGCTGGCGTCATCGCTCTTGTCAAAGCCCACCAGGAGCTTCGGGTCCTGATGGACCCGGATGCCCTCCAACAGCTGGGACAGCACCCCGGCTCCCACCTTGGCCCCGCAGCCGGCACACTTTGCAAGCTTCGTGAGCTTTACCTGATTTTCAGACATGGTCTTCCTCCCTTTCTCCGCCGGTCTCCCGGTCTGAATGGTTCATGCTCGTTCTCCTCAGTACTCCTGTCAGGGCCAGCACCGCCTCCAGCACGCCGCCGCCCACGGCCAACGCCTTGTCGCTGGCGGTGAAGCAGTGGGAGCGCTGGCAGCGGGGGTCGATGTCCCCGGCCTTCATGCCGGGGAAGACCTCTGTCCCCTCCGGCAGGATGCCCCGCAGGGTACCGGTAAGGGTGGCGACCATGGGTTTCCCCTCCACCGTGGCCAGGATCTCCCCCTCCGTCACGGCGTCGCCGATGGAGCGCAGGGGGTGGAAGAGCCCCGCCGCCGGGGCCCGGAGCACCCGCTCCCCGGCAAAGCCCCCGATGAGCCCCGGGATGCCGGTGTTGGGGATGGCCGAGCCCTCCCGGATCACCCGGCCCAGGGTGTGGCCCCGCATGGTCTCCACCACGGCGTGGCAGTCCACCCCGGCGGTGAAGCCCGGCCCCACGCCGATGACCACCGGCGCGTCGGTGATCTCCGTCCCCAGGTTCCGCTTCGCCAGGATGGCGTCCACCAGGGCGTCGGGCCGCAGAGTCGGGATGCTCCGCCCCTCCGGGTCCACCAGCACCGGGATATACCCCGCCGCCAGGGTCTCCTCCGCAGTCTCCGCAGTGGCGAGCCGCGCCGTCACGTCCTCCACCGTCTGCTCCCCGTGGACGATGGCCTCGGAGAAGGCCACCGTCCGCCGGATGGCGGTGGGCTTTTCCACATCCAGCAGCACCACATCCATGCCGGCGCGCCACAGCCGCAGGGCCACCCCGCTGGCCAGGTCTCCGGCTCCCCGGATCACGACACGCATTCGATCTCTCCTCTCTGCAAGCTCCCGGCATAGACCGGGAGGGCCAGGTATTCCGCCAGCTTCCGTGCTCTCTCCCTGGCCTCCGGCGTCTCCGCCTGATTCACGAGAACCATATCCCCCAGCCCCTCCGCCCGGATCACCCGGGCCGCGATCTCCGGCGTCACCGCCGTCTCGATGTCACACCCGGCCAGGGCCGCGTAGCGCTCCGGCCGGTGGGCCGTCTCCCGGATGGGCCTCCCAAAGCCGGAGGCCCCCAGCACCAGGATGACCCGTCCGCTCTCCGCCGGGATCACCGGCTCGTGGGGCGCGTGGGCCTTCAGGGGCAGGCCCGCCGAGCCGTCGGCCTCCACCAAAACGCAGTCCGCCAGGGCCGCCAGGCGGGCCATGGGCACGGGGCTCTCCGCCAGCTTGCCGCTCTCCCCCCAGGGCGCGGCGGCGCAGACCAGGGGAGCGCACCCCAGGGCCTCCGCGATCTCCCGCTCCCCGCCGGGGACGGTCTCGATCCCCGGGAAGGGCCGAAACTTCGTGGAGGTAGCGAGGATCACCCTGGCCCCGCTCCGGGCCAGCTCCTCCCCCAGCGTCCGCAGCAGCGTGGTCTTCCCCCCGCCGCCGATCACCGCCGT
>CAKTSC010000108.1 GCA_934597465.1 uncultured Dysosmobacter sp. | reverse complement strand
ACGGGAGCCACGGTGCCCTCCCGGACGCCGACCTTCAGGCCCTTGGCGATCTCGGCGGGGGTCAGCTCCATGGTCTCAAAGAACTTCTCCATGAGCTCCTCGTCGGCGCCGGCGGCGGCCTCCATCAGCTCGGCCCGGAGGGTCTCCACGTCGTCGGCCACGGCGTCGGGGATGGCGCAGGCAACGGTCTTGCCGCCCTTGACCTCATAGGCCTTGTTGTGCAGCAGATCCACGATGCCGGTGACCTTCTTGTCGCCGTCCAGCACGGGCACCACGATGGGGGCCACGGCGCTGCCGAACTTGGCCTTCAGGGCGTCCAGGCAGGCGTTATAGTCGCTGTTGTCCTCGTCGGTGCGGGTGATGAAGATCATGCGGGGCTTGCTGCCCAGCATCTTCCAGGCGCGCTCGGCGCCCACGCTGAGGCCGTCCTTGGCGCCGCAGACCAGCAGGGCGCACTCGGCGGCCCGGATGCCGGAGAGGACTTCGCCCGCGAAGTCGAAGTTGCCCGGAGTGTCCAGGAAGTTGATCTTCACGTCCTTATACTTGACGGGAGCCATGGACAGGGAGATGGAGACGCTGCGCTTGATCTCCTCGGGATCGTAGTCGCAGACGGTGTTGCCGTCGGGCACGCGGCCCATGCGGTCGATGGCGCCGGTGGCGAAGAGCAGGCTCTCGGCGAGGGCCGTCTTGCCGCTGCCGCTGTGGCCCAGCAGGCAGACGTTGCGGATGGTCTGGGTAGAATAGCTCATTGTCGTTACACTCCTTATGTTGATGCTGCCGCACGGGCCGCAGGCACGCCCGGAGAGGGGCCCGTCAGCGGATGAGATTGCCTAACGGATAAAATTATATAACTTTCCGGCAGGCAATACAACAAAAATTTTGGCAAAGCCCACATTTTTGGCAGGAAGGCAAAAAAAGCTTTCAAAATTGTGGTAAGTGAATAAAAGACCCCCGCTCCCGGCGGCGAAAGCACCGGGAAAACGGGGGCCTTCCGGGGGCGGAGCCGGGCCGCGCGGGGGAAAGGGAAGGGCCGCCGGAGTGTCTCCGGCGGCCCGCTGGAAAAGAGGGAAGGCTTCGCGGGGAAGCGCTCAGCCCCGGCCCACCCGAGCCGTCAGCAGCAGCACCGCCAGCAGCCACAGCAGCAGGAAGACCAGCATGGTGACAGGGCCCATCAGGGAGAAGCTGGCGTTCATGCAGAGGTAGTAGGCAAGGAGCGCCCCGGCGGCGGAGCTGAGGAGCCCCAGCACCGTGGATCTCCGGGCGGCGGAGCAGAGGCGGCGGCTCCCCGTCACCGTCTCGGCGAAGGGGAGGAGCCCCTCACGCAGCAGGATGGCCCGGGGCAGTCCCCGGCCCCCCTCCTGCTCGGAGAGGGCCACCCGGGCGGCCAGGGGCGGATACTCCACCTTTACCTTGCGGTCGAACTTCCGCTGCAGCAGGGCGGGGGTGATGTTCATGTCCCGGGACGCCAGGATGGGGGTCACCCGGCCCCGGCGCAGCATCCGCAGCGCCCAGTCCACGCTCTCCCCGGGGAGGTACTTCACGGCGAAGACCGCCGCCAGCTCCCGGTCAACGGAGAGGAAGAGCCCGGTCTTCAGGTTCAGGGAGGCCGGCAGGCGCACGTCCATCTTCCGCAGGAAGGCCGCGCTGCCCAGCAGCACGCTCTCGCCCCGGATGGTTCCGGCCCAGCCGCCCTCCTCGTAAAAGCTGAAATCCTGGGCGGTGAGGCTGGGAGCGCCCTCACTGCGGGCCAGGCCCTCGAAGAGCCGGGCCAGGCCGCTGCCGCTGGCCTCCGCCAGGGCGGCGGCGTAGGCGGCGGCGTCCGGCAGGGTGGTGGCGAAGACCTTGATGCCGTTGAGCCGCACGGTACCCGGGGGGAAGAGATCCGCGTCCGTCAGGATCATGCTCCGCCGGGCGCTGATCCGCTCCGCCCCCAGCCAGCCCGCCACGGCGCTGCCGCTGCGGTGCAGCGTCCGGGCCAGGGCGGAGAAGGGCAGGGGGAAGCACAGGGGCAGCGCCAAGGGGGACGCCGCCGTCAGGATGGCCGACCAGCAGAGCAGGAAGTCCTGCCCCCGCCCCTGCCCGAAGGAGGAGAGCCCCGCGAAGACCACGGTGCCCACGAAGATCACCGGCAGGATGGCCGTGCACCAGAGCAGGGGCAGGTCATCCCGGACGGCGGCGGTGTAGAAGCCCGGCAGGCTGCCCTTCTGCTTGCAGGCGCCCTGGGGGGTCTCGGTGACAAGGTAGGGGGGCTCGTCCGTCCTGGCGGCGGTGCGGAAGGTGTCGTACCAGCCCCGGCTTTCCCGGACGCAGCCCCAGAGGGCCGCGGTAAGGCCCGCGCAGGCCACCATGGCGTAGCCGTCGGCGGCGCTGCGGCCCGGCAGCAGGAAGCCCGCCGCCCCGTCCGCCAGGCTCACGAAGGCGGAGAGACTCAGCATCAGCTCCCCGGAAAAGCGCCTGCGCGCCAGCAGCCGGAAGCCCTTGGCGATGACGCTCCGGCAAAGGAGCATCACAAGCAGCAGCACCCCCAGCTCCGCGGCGCTGTGGATGCGCCCGTCGCTCCAATAGGGGATGGCGAAGCCCTGATCCTCCGCCACGTGCGGGGCCAGCAGCGCAAGGCTCAGGAGAAGGGCCCAGCCCAGGGGGGCGCTGCGCCGCCGGTAGAGGGTCTCCTGCCGGGAAGCCTCCGCCTCCATCTCCGGTTCGGGGCCAATGGGCTCCTCCTCCGGCTCGGGCTCGGGCTCCGGTTCCGGGGGATAGAGGCTCTCGGTGTCCTCCAGCGGACGGCGGGAGAAGAGGCCCCGGCGCCGCCGGCGCTCCGGCAGCAGCTCCGGCTCGCCTTCCTCCTCCATCACGGCGGCCACCGTCCGCTGCACCACCTCCTCCATGGAGACGGGCTGGGGCGGCGGGGGGAAGGGGCTCTCGTCACGGGACGGCTTCGCGTCCTCCTCCCGGGGGCGGCGGAAGGGCCGCACCTTTCGCTCCGGCTTGGGCTCGGGCTCGGGCTTGGGCTCGGGTTCCGGTTCCCGCTCCCGGACGGGCTCCGCCGGGGGAGCGTCCTCCACCGGGGCCTTGGGGACTTCCGGGATCCGGAAGCGCTTCGTCTCGTCGGGATCCGGCGCGGCCTCCTCCGGAGGGGGGGCCTCCCTCGCCGGGGACGGCTCCGGCGGCGCTTCCCCGGAAGCCCTGGCGGCCTCCCGCTCCACGTCCTCCAGGATCTTCCGCTCCCGGCCGCCGCCGTACTCCGCCAGGATCTCCTCCAGGGAGTAGTCCTCCTCCTGGGTGAGATCCAGATCCTCCGTCATGGCCTTGGCCTCCCGCAGCAGGGCGTCGTATGAAGTTTTGTCCTGCCTGGATGCCATAGCCGCTCCTTCCCGCCCCTCCGGGGTGGATCCTATGGGAGACCCGAGCGCCGCCGGAAACCCGGCGGCTCCCCGCTCCCCTCTGTCGGGACGTTCCTGACGCCCCGCGCGAATCGTAAAATCTTCCGCGAAGTCCTCAGCCCATCCGCTGCCGCACGGCCTCATAGAGAAGGATGGCGGCGGCGGCGCTGGCGTTCAGGGAATTGAGCCCGCCCTTCATGGGAATGCTGACGAGGAAGTCGCAGTTCTCCTCCACAAGACGGCTCATGCCCTCGCCCTCGCTGCCGATGACGATGGCGGCGGGGCCCTTGAGATCCGCATGGTAGAGGTCGGTGGTGCCGCCTGCGGCGGTGCCGAAGACCCAGACGCCCTGCTCCTTCAGCTCCTTCAGAAGGGCCGGGAGGTTGGGCACCCGCGCCACCGGCAGATAGCTCACCGCCCCGGCGGAGGTCTTCGCCACCACGGACGTGAGCCCCGCGCTGCGGCGCTTGGGGATGATGACCCCGTGGGCCCCGGCGCAGTAGGCGGTGCGGATGATGGCCCCCAGGTTGTGGGGGTCGGAGATCTCGTCGCAGACCACAAGGAGCGGGGCCTCTCCCTTCTCCCGCGCCGCGTCCAGGATGCTCGCAACGCTCACATACTCCCGCACGCTTGCCAGGGCGATGACGCCCTGGTGGGCGTGGGTGCGGCTCATGGCGTCCAGCTTGCGGCGGTCGGCCTCCACCACCACCGTCCCGGCGGCCCGTGCCCGGGAGGCGATGTGCCCCAGGGTCTTGTCGGTCTCGCCCTTCTGGAGATAGATTTTGTCGATGGCCGTTCCGGCCCGCAGCGCCTCAATGACGGCGTTGCGGCCCTCGATCATGCCGTCGGCCTCCGCCGTCAGGGCGTTCTTTCTCTCGTTGTCCATGGATGTCCTCCCAAAAGCGGGAGAGCCTCCCGCGGAATCGGTCATTTCCGTAAAGTATACCATAGCCCGGGGAGATAGGAAAGAAGATTCACAGAAAATTTATCAAAAATCCACGGCCCGTCCTTGTTTGTGCCGCCGTTCCGTGGTATGATAACCTAGAAAATTTGTATCCTGGCGATACCGTTTCCGGCCGGACATCCCGGCCCTTCCCCCGCGGAAAGGAGATACCCTCGGATGAATCAGAACGACAAGCGCAACGACCAAAACAACAAGGGCAACAAAAACCTCCAGGGCGCACTGCGCCTGGTGGCCTGGGCCCTGCTGCTGACGCTGGTGCTCCGCTATGCCGGGCTCTATATCAACAGCAAGACCGGCACTGCCGCCTCCACGGAGATCCCCTACTCCACCTTCCTCACCCTGGTGGAGGAGGGCAAGGCCCAGTCCGTCCGCCTGGACTCGGACTCCCAGCTCCTGCGCCTCACCACCAAGGAGGACTATACCTATACCGGTGACGACGGCAAGACCTTCACCGGGAAGGAGTTCTACATCGTCCCCGTCAGCAACCCCAACCTGGCGGAGTTCCTGGCGGAGCACGGCGTGGAATTTACCGCCGGGCCCTATAAGCCCCCCATGTCCACCACCATGGCCTTCCTCATCAGCTATATCCTGCCCTTCCTCATCATCATGCTGATGTTCTCCCTCTTCTGGCGCTGGGCCGCCAAGAAGGGCGGCATGGGCGGTATCGGCGGCATCGGCGGCGTGGGCAAGGCCAACGCCAAGGTCTACATGGAGAAGCAGACCGGCGTCACCTTCCGGGACGTGGCCGGGCAGGACGAGGCCAAGGAGTCCCTCACCGAGATCATCGACTTCCTCCATAACCCCCAGAAGTATACCGAGATCGGCGCGAAGCTCCCCAAGGGCGCCCTCCTGGTGGGCCCTCCGGGCACCGGCAAGACCCTTCTCGCCAAGGCCGTGGCCGGGGAGGCCAACGTCCCCTTCTTCTCCATCTCCGGCTCGGACTTTGTGGAGATGTTCGTGGGCGTGGGCGCTTCCCGCGTCCGTGACCTCTTCAAGGAGGCCGCCAAGGTCGCCCCCTGCATCGTCTTCATCGACGAGATCGACACCATCGGCAAGACCCGTGACTCCGGCCGCTTCGGCGGCAACGACGAACGGGAGCAGACCCTGAATCAGCTCCTGGCGGAGATGGACGGCTTCGACCCCACCAAGGGCGTCATCCTCCTGGCCGCCACCAACCGGCCGGAAGTCCTGGATCAGGCCCTCCTCCGTCCCGGCCGCTTCGACCGGCGCATCACCATCGACCGGCCCAACCTGGCGGGCCGTCTCGCGACCCTCCAGGTGCACACCCGCAACATCAAGCTGGCCGAGGACGTGAACCTCCGCAAGGTGGCCCTGGCCACCGCCGGCTGCGTGGGCGCGGATCTTGCCAACCTCGTCAACGAGGCCGCCCTCCGGGCCGTCCGCAAGGGCCGGAAGCTCGTGACCCAGGAGGACCTGC
>CAKTSC010000107.1 GCA_934597465.1 uncultured Dysosmobacter sp. | reverse complement strand
GTGCGGATGTTGCGGCCCTCGCGGCCGATGATGCGGCCCTTCATCTCGTCATTGGGCAGGGGAACCACACTGACGGTCATCTCGGCCACCTGATCCGCGGCGCAGCGCTGGATGGCCTGGGCCACCACCTCGCGGGCGCGGGTCTCGCACTCTTCCTTCATCCGGGACTCGACCTCCTTGATCTTGAGGGCGGTCTCGTGGGTCACCTCGGACTCCACCTGGTCGATGAGGTACTTCTTGGCCTCGTCCACGGTGAAGCCGGAGATCTTCTCCAGCATGGCAGTCTGGCTCTGCTTGAGGAGCCTGATCTCCTCGTTCTCGCGGTCGGCGGCCGCGTGCTTCTGGGCCAGGGCCTCCTCCTTGCGCTCGATGGCTTCCAGCTTCCTGTCCAGATTCTCTTCCTTCTGCTGCAGACGGTTTTCCTGCCGCTGCAGATCCGCTCTGCGGGACTTCTCTTCCTTCTCGAACTCGCTCCGGCTCCGGAGGATCTCCTCCTTCGCCTCCAACAGCATTTCCTTCTTCTTGGTCTCGGCGCTCTTGATGGCATCGTTGACGATGCGGAGGGCTTCCTCGTCCGCGTTAGCGATCTTGGCCTCCGCCTCCTTGGCTTTGCTCTTCCGATACCAGATTCCGAGAAGGAAGCCAGCCACGCAGCCGATCACCAAGCCGATGATGGCATACAACATGGTAGCTTACCTCCTTGTTTTTTCCGGGCGAATGCCCGATTTCGTGAAAAAGGAGGGATCCCGGATCCCTTCCTCAGAAAAACATCGCGGCCTATCCCCTGATGGCGGGCGATAAAATTCCTTTCTTAGTTTAAACGTTTGCACCCCGCATGTCAAGGAAAAGTGTATTTTTGTGGTAAGGCGTTTGGGAAAGTCTCCTCGCTTTTATCCAAGTTGAATATATTGGGCCGCCGCGTAGCCCACGTGGACGCCGTAGTGGACGACGTACCAGCCCTGCCATTCCCCGTGGACGGAGACGGAGGCCCCGGCGGGCATGCGGGTAACGACCTCCGCCTCCCGGTCGGGCCGGGCGCGGAGGAGCAGGCTCCCGGAGGAGAGGGTCACGGTGCCGTAGCGGGTCTCCATGGGCTCCACGAAGGGCAGACCGAAGTATTCCGTGAGGCTGAGGCCCAGCTGCCGGGCGATGGCCTCCCGGTTCCCCTCGATCCAGCGGGCGTCGGCGAAGTTATCGTGGTAGCCGATCTCCAGCAGCACCGAGGGACAATGGGGCTGGCGGACCTCCCCCAGGGTGGTGGTGGGCCGGGCCGCCACCTGGTCCGGCAGGGGGTAGATGGTCTTGAGGTTCCGGACGAAGATCTCCGCCGCCCGCTCCCCCTCCCGGCTTCCGGGGTAGTAGAAGGCCAGGATGCCCCGGTTCTCCCCGTAGTGCCCCTCGCCGGAGGCGTTGGAGTGCAGGGCCAGGTAGAAATCGTAGTACCCCTGGTTCGCCAGGCGGATGGAGCTGGCCGCCGTCATATCCGGAGTGTTGCGCCGGTATTGGATGGCGTTGGACACGAGATAGGGCACCAGGGCGTCCGCCAGGAGGTTCATGTTGTACTCCTCGGAGCCGCTGCCGGTGACATAGGCGTTCCAGTCCTGGGTGGATGGGCTTAAGTAGATGATGGGCACGCTTCCCCCTCCTTGCCGCCCTCCGGAGGGAGGGCAAAAAATCCTGTCTCTATCCTATGGCAATCCCGGCGCGGATATGGTAGAATAACGTGTTCTGAGAGCTGAAATTTTCCATGGAGAAAGGAAGTGCCTGCCATGAAAGCAGAGCGGGGCTACCCCCGGTACACGGTCACGCCCAAGGCGGAGGCCGCCATCCTCCGGGGCCACCCCTGGGTCTACGGGGAGGAGATCCTGGAGATGCAGGGCGAGTGCGAAAACGGAGGGCTGGTGGACGTGCTCAGCCGGAAGGGGCGGTACCTGGGCACCGGCTTCCTCTCCCGGCAGTCCAAGATCCGGGTGCGGCTCCTCTCCCGCAACGCCAACGACCGCTTTGACGACGCCTTCTGGGAGCGGAAGCTCCGTTGGGCCTGGGAGTACCGGAAAAGCGTCCTCCGGGCGGAAGACCTGGGCTGCTGCCGCTTGATCTTCGGGGAGGCGGACGCCTTTCCGGGGCTGACGGTGGACCGCTTCGGACCGTACCTCGTGGCGCAGATCCTGTCCGTTGGCATGGAGGTGCGGAAGGACTTCCTGCTGCCGGCCCTGGTGCGGATCCTGCGGGAGGATGGGCAGGAGATCCGGGGCGTCTACGAGCGCAACGACGAGGCCCTCCGGGATAAGGAGGGGCTGGCCCAGGGGAAGGGCTGGTATCCCCTGCCCGGGGAGGAGACCCCGGCGTCCCCGGTGACGGAGATCGTGGAGAACAGGGTAAAGTACCTGGTGGACGTGGAGAACGGGCAGAAGACGGGCTTCTTCCTGGATCAGAAGTTCAACCGCCTGGCGGTGGGACGGCTGGCCCGGGGGAAGACGGTGCTGGACTGCTTCACCCACACCGGCTCCTTCGCCCTGAACGCGGCCCTGGGCGGGGCGAAGCACGTGACGGCGGTGGACGTTTCCCAGTCCGCCGTGGAGATGGCCCGGGCCAACGCGGAGCGCAACGGCCTTTCCGCCGTGGTGGACTGCGTGTGCGAGAACGTTTTTGAGCTGCTGCCCCGGCTGGAGAAGGAAGGTTCCCCCTACGACTTCATCATTCTGGATCCCCCGGCCTTCACCAAGAGCCGCAAGACCGTGGCCAACGCCATGACCGGCTACAAGGAGATCAACTGCCGGGCCATGCGCCTGCTGCCCCGGGGCGGGTATCTTGCCACCTGCTCCTGCTCCCACTTTGCCGCGGAGGAGAAATTCTGCGAGATGCTGCGCTCCGCCGCCCGGGACGCCGGGGTGCAGCTGCGGCAGATCGAGGCCCGGCAGCAGAGCTGCGACCACCCCATCCTCTGGGGGGTGGAGGAGAGCAGCTACCTGAAGTTCTACCTCTTCCAGGTGATCTGAGGCGATATCTATGGAAAAGCACCCCTGCGGCGACAAGCCGCAGGGGTGCTTTTTCCCGTTTTCCGAGGGTCAGGCCGCTTCTCAGCCGCCGACTTCGATGACGCGGACGGTGCCGTCCTCCACATAGAGGGTGGCCTGGCTGGCGTAGGCCCGGGCCGCGTCCAGGGTGGTCCAGCTCTGGCTGTCCCGGTTGAAGCAGGCCACGTCCGTAGGCACGGCGTAGGTGACGCCGCCCGCCGTCACGGCGGTGCGGCCGATCCAGGCGCTGTTGGAGACCTTATCGATCCTGGTGAGGGTCACGACGCTGGTGAAGATCTCGCCGGTGAGGACGGCCTTCACGTAGGCGCCGTCCGTTACCAGGGAGGGGCACTCATGGGCGCCGCTCTCGGCGGGGACGCCGTTCTTGCCGAAGCTGACATTCAGCATCCGGGTCTCCACCAGGATGCCGCCCTCGTTGCTGTACTGCTTGGTGACGGCGGCCTTGCCGTAGTAGGCGGTGCCGCTGAGACCGGTGTTGAGGACGATGAAGTCCGCCTGGCCCGCCCAGTTGCTGTGGACGTAGGAGACCTGGTTGGAGGGGATGCTGTCCTTGCCCAGCTGGGCAAGGGTAGTGCCCACGCCGCCGTCGAAGATCAGCACGGCGTCGGAGAGGGGACGGCTGCCCACGGTGCGCTTGACGGTATCCAGCGTGCCGGCGCTGCCGCTGAGGGCGGTGAGGTTCAGGGTGTTCCGCTGGGAGGCGCTGATGCTGACGGCCCGGCCCTCCAGGCTATCCGCAGCGGCGCCGTTGAGGGCCACCATGGAGCCGCCGCAGAGCAGGCGCACCTTGCCGCCGCTGACGAGGCCCACGGCGTTGCCCTGGCCGCCGGAGATGGCCCCGGCCACCTGGCCGTCCGCCGTCAGGAGGAGGGTCATGGTCTGGCCGGGCTTGAACTGGGACAGGGCGTCCCGGGCGGTGGGCAGGACGGCGAACTTGGTGCCGCCCAGGGCGGTGATGGTCTCCGGCGCGGAGGGGGTGGGGGTGCAGGCCTCGTAGAAGACGCTGACCCGGGTATCGCAGACGCGGATGGCCCCGTCGGAATAGGTGGCGACATCGTACTTGCGGAGGTCGGAGGCGGCGATCTTCACGCCGTTCTTATAGATGGCGTAGCCGGTGTAGCCGCCAGCCAGGGCGTCAAAGCCCGCGGTGGAGCCGTTGGTGCTGACGATGACCGCAGCCTCGGCGGTGCGGACGCCGCCGCCCACCAGGATGTAGCTGACCCGGCCGCTCTCGTCGAGATAGAGGGTCAGGGCCTCGCCGGCGGCCAGCCAGCTGTAGACCTCGCCCCAGGCGGCGGCCTTGCCGTTGTAGTTGGTCTCCGTGGCGGCGGTAACGCTGTACTTCACGCCCTTGCTGTCCACGATCTGGGTGCTGCTGGCGCTGGCCAGGGTCACGGCGCGGCTGGCGCCCATGGCGATGGGCAGGAAGGTCATGACCCGGCCGCTCTGATCCAGGATCAGAGTGCCCATGCGGCCATTGAGGAGGCCGGAGCCGCTCTTGCCCGCCATCTTGTAGACGCTGCCGTCGGAGGTCTCCATGGCGCCGGAAGTGCCGTCCAGCGCGGTGGCATTGCTGGAGACCAGGACGACGTTATTCACGGTCTGGCCCAGGGTGGCCGCGAAGGCCCCGCCGTCCTTGGTGCTGCAGCGGAGGAGGTTTGCGAAGAGCTTGGCGGCGTCGCCCCGGGTCAGGGCGGCGTTGGCGGTGAAGGCCAGATTCCGGGTAAGGCCGATGCTCTCAGCCTCCGCCAGGTAGCCGGCGGGCCAGAGGCCGCCCACGTCGGCGTCGGTATAGCCCAGCTGGCGCATGAGGATGGTAACGGCCTGGGCGTAGGTCACCTTGCTGTCGGGACGGAAGTAGCCGTCCGCATAGCCCAGGATGATGGCCTTGCCCTTGGAGGCCAGGTTAATGTAGCTGGCGGCCCAGTGGGAGGGCTTCACATCCGGGAAGACAGTGACGGTGCTGTACTTCCCCAGCTCCTTGCCGCAGCCCATGGCGTAGACGGCCATCTTGCAGAACTGCGCCCGGGTCAGGGTGGCGGCGGGACGGAAGGAACCGTCTGAGAAGCCGTCCAGCACGCCCAGAAGCTGCAGGGACTCGATCTCGGCGGCGGTGTCCAGATCCGTTACGTCGGAAAACGTGCGGGCGGTGTTGGCGCCGGCGGCAGCGGCCGGGAGCGTCCCCAGGGACGCCAGCAGGCACAGCGCCAGCAGCGCGGATACGATGCGTTTCTTCATTTGCTTTCCACTCTCCTTTATTCCGCCCGCAGCGCTTCCACAGGCTGGAGCTTCGATGCCTTCGCGGCGGGATAACTGCCAAAGAGCACGCCCAGCAGCACGGACAGGCCGAAGGCCGCCAGGGTGACCCAGAGGGCCGGGTAGATGGTCATCTGCACGATGCGCTGGCTCAGCACCACGCTGCAGACCGTGCCCACCAGGATGCCCACGATGCCGCCGAGACCGCAGAGCATGGCCGCCTCGATGAGGAACTGGCTCACGATGCTGGCTCTCGTCGCGCCGATGGCCCGGCGGATGCCGATCTCCCGGGTGCGCTCCGTCACCGTCACCAGCATGATGTTCATGATGCCGATGCCGCCCACCACCAGGGAGATGGCGGCGATGCCGCCCAGCACCAGGGAGATCATGTTCATGTACTCGTTGGAGTCCTGCTGCCACTGGCTCTCGGAGTAGACGTTGATGCCGCCGGTCATCTGATCCACCTGGCCCCGCATATAGGTGCCGATCTCGGTGATGGCCTCGCTGAGGGTCTCGTTGTCC
>CAKTSC010000106.1 GCA_934597465.1 uncultured Dysosmobacter sp. | reverse complement strand
GTCCTCTCCGGAGGACGTCCGCTTCATCATGGTGGATCCCAAGATGGTGGAGCTGGCACCCTACAACGGCATCCCTCACCTGCTGATCCCGGTGGTGACGGATCCCAAGAAGGCCGCCGGCGCCCTGCAGTGGGCGGTGTTCGAGATGATGAAGCGCTACAAGACCTTCTCGGAGCACAACGTGAAGGATCTCACGGGCTACAACGCTCTCGCCAAGACCACGGACGAGCTGGAGCACCTGCCCAGCGTCGTGGTGGTCATCGACGAGCTGGCAGACCTCATGCTGGTGGCCGCCAAGGAGGTGGAGGAATCCATCTGCCGGGTGGCCCAGATGGGCCGCGCCGCCGGTGTCCACCTGGTCATCGCCACCCAGCGTCCTTCCTCCGATGTCATCACCGGCCTCATGAAGGCCAACATCCCCAGCCGCATCGCCTTCGCGGTGGCCTCCTCCCTGGAGTCCCGCATCATCCTGGACAACTCCGGCGCGGAGAAGCTCATCGGCAAGGGCGACATGCTCTATGCTCCCCTGGGCATCGGCAAGCCCATCCGCGTCCAGGGCTGCTTCATCTCCCCGGAGGAGATCGAGCGGGTGGTGGACTACGTGAAGTCCACCGGCGAGGCGGACTACTCCGACGAGGTCATGCGCAAGATTGAAGAGACCCTCCAGGACAAGGACAAGGGCGGCAAGTCCGCCGCCCCCGCCGCCCAGGAGGAGGACTCCGGCGAGGCCGACGAGCTCTTCCCCGCCGCGGTGGACGTGGTGCTGGAGCTGGGCCAGGCTTCCGTCTCCATGCTGCAGCGGCGGCTGAAGCTGGGCTACTCCCGGGCCGCCCGCCTGGTGGATCAGATGGAGGAGCGGGGCATCGTGGGGCCCTTCGAGGGTTCCAAGCCCAGGCCCCTGCTCATCACCAAGGAGCAGTGGCAGGAGATGAAGATGGGCGGCGCCCCCGCCGCTGATCCTGGCGAGCCGCCTATCCCCACAGAGGGGGAGGACGAGGGGTAAGCGCTCCGGGGCGGAAGTTTGCGAAGAAAATAACTTTCGCCCCAGCCACCTTTCCCCCTTGACAAGGGCGGGAAAATCGGGTATCGTAAGCCTTAATCCAAGTGCACAATGGAGTATGCCGTGAAGAAGTCAGCTTTCCGAAACCGGTTTTCAGCGAGAGGGAAACGGTGCAAGCCCTCAGCCCACGCCGGAAAGCAGCCGCTTTGGAGCAGCCCGCGACGAGCGGGACGATCCATCCCCGTTACCGGATGACATGAGATGCCGTTCCCTTCGGGAGGGGCAGATCAGGGTGGTACCGCGGAAACATTTTTCGCCCCTGACAGCGATGTCAGGGGCGTTTCTTTTTTCAGAGGAGGAATTTCAAATGCAGTTTTCGTCCAAGGTGCAGCAATGCCATCTCTCCCCCATGCGCAAGTTCCATCCCTACGCCCTGAAGGCGGAGGCCCGGGGGCTGAAGATCCATCACCTGAACATCGGCCAGCCGGACATCCCCACGCCCCCGGCCTTCTTTGACGCCGTCCACAGCTACCGCAGCGAGGTGCTGGCCTATGCTCCGTCCCCCGGCGTTCCGGCGTATGTGGAGGCCGTCCAACGCTACTACCAGCGCATCGGCGCGCCCCTGGCGGAGGAGAATATCCTGGCCACCACCGGCGGCAGCGAGGCGCTGCAGATGGCCATGAGCTGTATCCTGGACGAGGGGGACGAGATCCTGATCCCGGAGCCCTTCTACACCAATTACAACACCTTCGTCCGCGTGGCGGGCGGGCAGATCCGCCCCATCCACAGCTCCCCGGAGGAGGGCTACCGCTACGCCGAGCGCGGCCGCATTGAGCCCCTCATCACGGAGCGCACGAAGGCCATCCTGGTCACCAATCCCGGCAACCCCACCGGCACTGTCCTGACGCCGGAGGAGATGCAGGTCATCGCCGGCATCGCCCGGGAGCACGGCCTCTTCCTGGTGGCGGACGAGGTCTACCGGGAGTTCGTCTACGGCGGCGAGCCCCTCTCCACCTTCCTGACCTTCCCCGGTCTCGAGGAGAACCTCATCGTGGTGGACTCCGTCTCCAAGCGCTTCTCCGCCTGCGGCGCCCGGGTGGGCGCCCTGATCTCCCGGAACCCGGAGTTCATCGCCCAGGCCATGAAGCTCTGCCAGGGCCGCCTCTGCTCCGCCACGCTGGACCAGCTGGGCGCCTCCGCCCTCTACAGTGTGGACCCCGATTACTTCAATGCCACCCGGGATGAGTACCGCCGCCGCCGCAACGCCTGCGTGGAGGGGCTCCACAAGATCCCGGGCGTGGTCTGCGGCGAGCCCAAGGGCGCCTTCTACCTGATGGCAAAGCTCCCGGTGGACGACGCCGACAGGTTCCAGACCTGGCTTCTGGAGGAGTTTGAGGATCACGGCGAGACGCTGATGTTCGCCCCTGGCGAGGGCTTCTACGCCACCCCCGGCAAGGGCAAGGACGAGATCCGCATCGCCTACGTCCTCAATGAGGCCGACATCCGCCGCTCCATGGAGCTGCTCGGCATCGCCATCGCCCGCTACCGGAAGGAGAAAATGGCATGATCCGCCACATCGTACTCTGGAAGTTCCGCCCCGGCACCGAGGCAGAGCAGGAAGAATTCCTCACCGGCCTTGCCGCCCTGCAGGGCGTGATCCCCCAGCTGAAGCGCTCCCAGGTGCTGCGCAGCGTGGGGGAGGGCAACTACGACGCCGCCCTCATCGCGGATTTCGACAGCCTGGAGGACGTGGCCGCCTACAAGGCAGACCCCCGGCACCAGGCGGTCTCCGCCCTCTGCAAGTCCATCCGGGAGAGCCGCGCCGCCGTGGATCTGGAGCTCTGAGACCGGAAAGCCCCGCCCTCCGGCAGCGAAGCCAGGGAGCGGGCAGTATCAAGGAATAAACGGAAGGAGAGAGGGATCATGAAGACTTCCTCCCAGCGGGATCCCCGGGATCGGGCGCTGTGGATTCTGGCGCTGGTGGCCATCCTCGCCATCGCCGTGGCCCTTTGGGCCCTCTTTGGCCGCAGCCCGGCGCCGTCCCTGCCGCCGGATCGCGCCCCGGCCGCCGACTCCGCCGCCATGCCCTACGATGACGGCACGCTGCCGGAGGAGCGGGAGGGCGGCGGCTCCGTGAACCTCCGCTACCGGCCGGAGGCCGTCATCGACCTCTCCACGGGGAAGGCGGCGTTCTTCTTCGCCAATCCCCCCAGCTCTGACCAGGGGCTGGTGCTGCAGCTGACGGTGCGGGGCACCGTCCTGGCGGAGAGCGGCCTCCTGGCCCCCGGTACGGCGCTGGAGGAGATGACCCTTCTCCCCGGTATGGCGGAGCGCCTGCAGCCCGGAGGCTATGACGCCAGCTTCCTTGTGACCTGCTACGACGCCGAGAGCGGGGAGCAGGCCATCCTCCAGACGGAGGCCCGCATCACCCTCACCGTCACGGCGGGGGACGGCGGAGAGAACTAGCGACCCCAGCGCCCGGAGGGCCGAAAGGCCCTCCGGGCGCTTTCCCGTCTCCGGCGGGATGAACTGCGCCGGAAACGCGCCCGCTTCCGAGGGCGGGGGAGCGCCGCCGCATGCCCGAAGGGCGGAAGTCATCAGACCTTCATGAAAAGCGGTAAAAGGTCATACCTATTTTTTGGATTTCTTCGGGTACTTCCCCTCTTGGCAAATGCAATACTTATATGGTATCATCCTGTCATCAATTCTGCTAAGGACGGAAGCAGCGCTTCCGTGGAAAGGAGGGGGCCGCGATGGGAAAAGTCGCCGTTGTCATGGGCAGCGCCAGCGATCTGCCGGTGGCGGAGAAGGCCGTGGCCGTGCTGCGGGAATATGAGGTACCGGTGGAGGTGCGGGTCCTGTCCGCTCACCGCTGTCCGGACGAGGCAAGGGAGTTTGCCGCGTCGGCGCGGGAGAGCGGATTTTCTTGTCTCATCGCCGCCGCCGGGATGGCGGCCCACCTGGCGGGGGCCCTGGCCGCAAACTGCACCCTGCCGGTCATCGGCATCCCCTGCGGGGGCGGGGCCTTCTCCGGGATGGACGCCCTGCTCTCCACCGTTCAGATGCCCTCCGGTATCCCGGTGGCCGCGGTGGCCGTGGACGGGGGAAAGAACGCCGCCCTGCTGGCCGTCCAGATCCTGGCGGTGACGGACGAGACCCTGGCCCGGAAGCTGGGGGAGGCCCGGCGGCGGGAGAAGGCCGCCGTTCTTGCCAAGGATCAGGAACTCATGGAACGATTTCAAGGATAATCAGGAGGATACCACCATGGAGAAGCGTGAACAGCTCTACGAGGGCAAGGCCAAAAAGGTCTATGCCACCGACGATCCCGATCTCGTCATCGTCAGCTATAAGGACGATGCCACCGCCCTGGACGGCCTGAAGAAGGGCACCATCGTGGGCAAGGGCGTCATCAACAACCGGATGACCAACCGCCTCATGGCCCGGATGGAGAAGGCCGGCATCCCCACCCACTTCGTAAGGGAGCTCTCGGAGCGGGAGACCCTGGTGCGCAGGGTAAGCATCGTGCCCCTGGAGGTCATCGTCCGCAACCTTTCCGCCGGGCACTTCGCCTCCCGCTACGGGGTGAAGGAGGGCATCGTCTTCCCGGAGCCCACCATTGAGTTCTCCTATAAGAATGACGAGCTCCATGATCCCCTCCTCAACGCCTACCACGCCGTGGCCCTGGGTCTTGCCAGCTGGAAGGAGATCGAGCTCATCAAGCGCTATGCCTTCGCCGTCAACACCGCCCTGAAGGCCTTCTGGGCGGACTGCGGCGTGACGCTTGTGGATTTCAAGCTGGAGTTCGGCAAGACCACCCGGGGCCAGATCGTCCTGGCGGACGAGATCAGCCCCGACACCTGCCGTCTCTGGGACGCCAAGACCGGGGAGAAGCTGGACAAGGATCGCTTCCGCCGGGACATGGGCGGGGTGGAGGACGCCTACGCAGAGGTCATGCGCCGTCTCCTGGCCCACGACGGGGAGTGACGGCCATGGATCGGCACCTCCATGAGGAGTGCGGCGTCTTCGGCGTCCGCCTGCCGGAGCGGGGGGATGTTGCCAGCCTTGCCTACTACGCACTCTACTCCCTCCAGCACCGGGGGCAGGAGAGCGCCGGCATCGCCGTCAATGACGACGGGGTCATCCGGGCCTACCGGGACGTGGGCCTGGTGGGGGATGTCTTCCGCCCGGAGTGCCTGGCGGCCCTGGGGCAGGGAAGCATCGCCGTGGGCCACGTCCGCTACGGCACCACCGGCAGTGACAACCAGCGCAACGTCCAGCCCATCCTGGTGAACCACTACAAAGGCCGCATGGCCCTGGCCCATAACGGAAACCTCACCAACTCCCACACCCTCCGCCGGGAGCTGGAGAGCCGGGGCTCCATCTTCCAGACCACCACGGACAGCGAGGTCATCGCCTACCTCATCGTGCAGGAGCGGCTCCGCGCCCCCTCCATCGAGGAAGCGGTCTCCGCCGCCATGGAGCGGCTGGAGGGGGCCTACTCCCTGGTGATCTCCTCCCCCTCAAAGCTCCTGGCCGTCCGGGATCCCCACGGCTTCCGCCCTCTCTGCATGGGGGAGCTCCGGGACGGCAGTGTGGTCTTCGCCTCGGAGAGCTGCGCCCTGGATGCCATCGGCGCCCGGTTCCTCCGGGATGTCCGTCCCGGCGAGATCGTGGTGGCGGACGCCAAGGGCGTCCGCAGCATCGAGACCCACTGCGGCAGAGTCCCCAAGAGACTCTGCGTTTTCGAGTTCATCTACTTTGCCCGGCCGGATTCCGTCATTGACGGCAGCTCCGTCCACGTGGCCCGGCAGCGGGCCGGGGCCTTCCTGGCCCTGGAGCATCCGGTGCAGGCGGACGT
>CAKTSC010000105.1 GCA_934597465.1 uncultured Dysosmobacter sp. | reverse complement strand
AATAAGGCGCAGTATGCGATAGCGTCAGCTATCAATGGAGAAAAAATTGAGGTGAAGACAATGGCACAAGCATTCTTTGGCGGCGTTCATCCCAATGACATGAAAGCCGCGACCAATGAGAAGGCCATCGAGCAGCTGGCACCCCCGGCTGAGGTGGTCATCCCCATGTCGATGCACTTTGGCGCACCCTGCACCCCGCTGGTGAAAGCCGGCGACCTGGTGAAGGTGGGCCAAAAGATCGGCGAGACCCGCGGACTGGGAGCCCCCATCCATGCCAGCGTTTCCGGCAAGGTGAAGGCCGTGGAGCCCCGTCCCTACAACATGGGCGGCAACATGATGGCCGTGGTCATCGAGAACGACTTCCAGGATACCCTCAGCGAGGAAGTCCAGGCCCCCGCAGACCCTGACGCCCTCAGCGTCGAGGAGATGGTGGAGATCGTCAAGAACGCCGGCATCGTCGGCATGGGCGGCGCCACCTTCCCCACCCACGTGAAGATCTCCGGCGGCATCGGCAAGGTGGATACCGTCATCATCAACGGCGCCGAGTGCGAGCCCTACATCACCGGCGACCACCGCACCATGCTGGAGCGGCCCGAGCAGATCATCGGCGGCGCGACGTACCTCGCCAAGATGTTCGGCGTGGACAAGGTCGTCATCGGCGTGGAGGACAACAAGCGCAACGGCATCGACGCCCTGAACGCCTGCATCAAGGAAAAGAACGCCCCCGTGGTGGTGGAGTCCCTCCACTGCCGCTACCCCCAGGGCGGTGAGAAGCAGCTCTGCCAGGCCATCACCGGCAAGCAGGTGCCCCCCGGCGGCCTGCCCAGCAACATCGGCTGCGCCGTCTTCAACATCAACACCACCTGCGCCATCTTCCGTGCCATCACCACCGGCATGCCCGTGGTCAAGAAGATCGTCACCGTCTCCGGCAGCGGCGTGGTGGAGCCCAAGAACCTCGAATGTCCCATCGGCACCCCCGTCGCCCGCCTCTTCGACGCCTGCGGCGGCCTGAAGGACGGCACCTATAAGCTCATCATGGGCGGCCCGATGATGGGTATGGCCCAGTACACCGCGGACGTTCCCGTGGGCAAGGGCACCGGCGCCATGCTGGCCTTCTGCGAGGACGAGGAGAAGACCGTTGCCAATCCCCAGTGCATCCGCTGCGGCCGCTGCGTGGAGGCTTGCCCCATGCACCTGGAGCCCCTGATGCTCTATCAGTACGCCGAGAAGGGGATGCTGGATGAGCTCAACGACGCCCACATCATGGACTGCATGGAGTGCGGCGCCTGCGCTTACGCCTGCCCCGCCCGGATGCACCTGACCCACATGTTCAAGGTGGGCAAGCAGAAACTCAAGGATAAGATGGCCGCCGACAAGGCGGCTGCCGAGGCAGCCAAGGCCGCCGCGGAGAAGAAGGAGGCGTAAGGCATGACGGACTATAAGAATTTGAAGCTGATCGCCACTTCCAACCCCCACATCCGCTCCAACGACACCACCCGCTCCATCATGCTGGATGTCATCATCGCCATGCTCCCGGCCCTGATCTGGTCCGTGGTGGAGTTCGGCGTCCGCGCCATCGCGGTGACCCTGGTCTCCGTGGCCGGCAGCGTCTTCTTTGAGTGGCTCTACCGCAACATCCTCAAGAAGCCCCAGAGCGTGGGCGACCTCTCCGCCGTGGTCACCGGCATGCTGCTCTCCTTCGTCTGCCCCGTGAACGTGGCCTACTGGCAGATCCTCATCGGCGACGCTTTCGCCATCATCATGGTCAAGCAGCTCTTCGGCGGCATCGGCAAGAACTTCCTGAACCCCGCTCTCGCGGGCCGCGCCTTCCTGCTGGCCTCCTTCGCCTCCACCATGAGCGGCAACTGGATCGACCCCGCCGCCGGTAAGGCCGGCATCGCCTCCACCGCTGATATCGTCACCGCCGCCACCCCCCTCACCTACCTGAAGGGCGACGACATCGCCGCCACCTTCCAGACCCTCACCGAGAAGTACTCCGTGATGGATATGTTCCTGGGCAAGTGCGGCGGCTCCCTGGGCGAGGTCTCCGCCCTGTGCCTGCTGCTGGGCCTGGTCTGGCTCCTGTACCGCAAGGTCATCTCCTGGCACATTCCCGTCAGCTACATCGCCACCGTGGCCGTCCTGACCCTGATCTTCCCCCGCGGCGGCGCGGACGCCGTCCAGTGGATGCTCTACCACCTCTTCGGCGGCGGCCTCATGCTGGGCGCCATCTTCATGGCCACCGACTACTCCACCTCTCCCATCACCAAGAAGGGCCAGCTGATCTACGGCATCGGCTGCGGCCTGATCACGGTGTTCATCCGCTACTTCGGCTCCTATCCCGAGGGCGTCTGCTACTCCATCATGGTGATGAACTGCGTGGCTCCCCTCATTGACAAGTGCACCAAGCCCGCCCGCTTCGGTGTTGTGAAATCCGAGAAGAAGGAGGCGTCCGCGAAATGAGCACGGAAACCAAGACCAAGGAAAAGATCGACCTCGATCCCAAGTACATCATCAAGCTGACGGTCACCCTGTTCGCGACCTGCCTCGTGGTGGCCTTCTGCCTGGGTCTCGTCAACGGTGTGACCCTGCCCAACATCACCGCCTCCAACCTGGCCAAGACCAACGCCGCCCTCGCCAAGGTCTATCCCGAGATCGACGAGGCCAACTTCGTCGCCACCGAGATCGAGGTCTCTGACGATGTGGCCGCCGCCGCTTCTGCCTACTCCGCCACCGTCACCAACGTCTACGCCATCACCGACGGCGGCGCCGAGGCCGGCTACGCCGTGAAGCTGGATGTCTCCGGCTCCCAGAGCACCATCTCCATGATGGTGGGCCTGGATACCGAGGGCGCCGTCACCGGCGTGTCCGTGGTCAAGAGCGGCGAGACCTCCGGCATCGGCACCAAGGTCACGGTGGATAACGCCCCCCTGCCCAGCGGTGTCCCCGTGCTGGACCAGTTCATCGGCAAGACCGCCGCGGACCAGCCCCTGAAGGTGGGCGGCAACGTGGATGCCATCTCCGGCGCCACCGTCTCCTCCAAGGGTGTCACCAACGGCGTCAACGGCGCCATCGCGGCCTTCGCCGCCATCGGCTGAGAAGGGAGGAGCATAACGTATGAATATCGGCAAGCAGTTTAAGGAAGGCATGATCACCAACAACCCCGTTCTGGTGCAGCTCCTCGGCATGTGCTCCACCATGGCGATCACCACCTCCTTCTTCAACGGCCTGGGCATGGGCGTGGCCGTCATCATCATCCTGACGCTCTCCAACGTCCTGATCTCCGCCATGCGGAAGATCATCCCCGATAAGATCCGGATCGCCATGTTCATCGTGGTGATCGCGGGCTTCGTCACCTGCGTGGACCTGCTGCTGCAGGCCTTCGTCCCCGCGCTGAGCGAGTCTCTCGGCGTCTTCATCCCCCTGATCGTCGTCAACTGCATCATCCTGGGCCGCGCCGAGGCGTTCTCCTATAAGAACGGCATCGCCGCTTCCTTCTTTGACGGCATCTTCCAGGGCGTGGGCTACACCGTGGTTCTCGTCATCATGTGCGTCATCCGCGAGCTGCTGGGCTCCGGTACCTTCGGCGGCGGCCTGCTCAACGGCGGCGAAGGCATCACCATCATCCCCGCGCAGTTCGGCATCAAGATCCTCACCCTGCCCGTGGGCGGCTTTCTGGTGCTGGGCTGCCTCATCGCCCTGATGCAGTGGGCCCTTGCAAGACCTAAGAAGGAGGAGAAGAAATAATGAGCGACGGTCTTATCAACATTTTCTCCATCGCGCTGGGCGCGATCCTGGTCAATAACTTCATCTTCTCCCAGTTCCTGGGCTGCTGCCCCTTCCTGGGCGTTTCCAAGAAGCTGGACACCGCCATGGGCATGGGCCTGGCCGTCACCTTCGTCATGGGTCTGGCCTCCGCCGTGTGCTATGCGGTGAACGAGTTCATCCTGGTGAAGTTCGACCTTCAGTACATGCAGACCGTGGCCTTCATCCTGGTCATCGCGGCTCTCGTGCAGTTCATCGAGATGTTCCTGCAGAAGTCCATGCCTGCCCTGTATACCGCTCTCGGCATCTACCTGCCCCTCATCACCACCAACTGCGCGGTGCTGGGCGTGGTGCTGCTGAACGTGCAGAACAAGTACAACTTCATCGAGTCCCTGGTGTACGGCATCACCGGCGGCCTGGGCTTCCTGCTGGCCATCGTGCTCTTCGCCGGCGTGCGGGAGCGCAACGTCTTCGCGGACTGCCCCAAGTGCTTTGAGGGCTTCCCCATCGCCCTGGTGACCGCCGGTCTCATGGCCCTGAGCTTCATGGGCTTCTCCGGCCTGTCCGTCTTCGGCTAAGGAGGAAAGAGAAATGGATGTTATGAATATCGTCAGCGCCGTGGTCGTTCTTGCGGTCATGGGCGCCGTCTTCGGCCTGATCCTGGCCGTTGCCTCCAAGGTCTTTGAGGTGAAGAAGGACCCCCGGGAGGAAGAGATCCTGGGCCACCTGGCCGGCGCCAACTGCGGCGGCTGCGGCTTCGCCGGCTGCTCTGCCTGCGCCGCCGCCATCGTGGAGGGCAAGGCCCCTGTCACCGCCTGCGCCCCCGCCGGCGCGGAGAACGCTGCCGCCATCGCCGCCATCATGGGCATGGAGGCTCCCTCCGGCGAGCGCATGGTGGCCTTCGTCCGCTGTAACGGCGGCGTCCATGCCAATAAGCGCTATGAGTACCGGGGCGTTCATGACTGCATCGGCGCCACCAAGGTCGCCGCCGGCCCCCTGGACTGCTCCTTCGGCTGCTTCGGCCTGGGCTCCTGCGTCAGCGCCTGCCAGTTCGGCGCCATGAGCATCGGGCCCAACGGCTCCGCCGTGGTGGATCCCGACAAGTGCACCGACTGCGGCGCCTGCATGAAGGCATGCCCCCGCAAGCTCATCGTGGAGGTCCCTGCCAGCGCCAAGGTCCATGTGGCCTGCGCCAACCTGGATAAGGGCAAGGCTGCCATGAGCGTCTGCTCCAGCTCCTGCATCGGCTGCGGTCTCTGCCAGAAGGAGTGCCGCAAGGACGCCATCCATGTGGAGAACGGCGTGGCCGTCATCGATTACGCCAAGTGCGTGGGCTGCAAGCTCTGCACCAAGGTCTGCCCGAGAGACGCCATCCTGCCCATCGCCACCGCCGAGGAGAAGGAGAAGTACAAGGCCGTGAAGAAGGCCCAGGCCGAGAAGGCCGCTGCCGCCGCCAAGGCCGCCGCCGAGAAGGCTGCCGCTGAGGCTCCCAAGGCCGAGGGCTGATCCCCCTCCCCCGGAAAGACACCCCGAATCCCCCTGCGGGCTCTGCCCGCAGGGGGATTTTCTTATCCGCCCCCGCCGCCCCATGGCGCGGCCGCCCCAACGCCCCGCCCTCTCATCCCCCTCCCCTCGCCTGCGGTGGCCTTTCTGCGCCCATCCCCGGGCAGAGAAATACTCTTTTCCATTCTTCCATTTTGAATTTACAAATTGTTTAATTCCACGCATTGACACGGCAGAACGGGAGTGGTACACTCCATTTAGCACTCAGGGAAACGGAGTGCTAAAACGATGCGAGGTGTCCTCCATGGAACTCAGTGAGCGAAAGAAACAGATCCTGAAGGCCGTGGTAGAGGACTACGTGGCCACGGCGGAGCCGGTGGGCTCCAAGGCCATCGCCGCCGAGATGGGCGTCAGCTCCGCCACCGTCCGCAACGAGCTGGCGGATCTGGTGGAGCTGGGCTACCTGGAGCAGCCCCACACCTCTGCCGGGCGGGTGCCCTCCCCCAAGGGCTACCGGCTCTACGTCAACGAGCTGATGGAGAAGCAGCGCCTCTCCCTGGCCGAGACCGAGAAGATCAACGACGCCCTCCACCTGAAGATGGAGGAGCTGGACCGGCTGCTGAGCCAGGCGG
>CAKTSC010000104.1 GCA_934597465.1 uncultured Dysosmobacter sp. | reverse complement strand
GGGAGGACAGACCACCGCTCCAAAATCACGGTCTCAAAACGGATTTCCGTTTGGAGATAGATCGCAAAAAGGGAAGTACATGAGAAGAAAAGGAGAGAACATACCATGAAAAAGATTGCAGCATTGATCCTGTCCCTGGCGATGCTTCTGGCCCTCAGCGCCTGCGGCAGCGGCGGCCAGACCCCCCAGGGCAGCGCCGGCGGCGACGGCGCCACCATCGTCCTGCGGGCCTCCCACTCCTGCGCCAACACCCATCCCTATCAGCTGGGCCTGGAGCGCTTCGCGGAGCTGGTGAAGGAGAAGACCAACGGCGCCGTGGAGATCGACATCTTCCACTCCGCCCAGCTGGGCGACGAGCGCGCCAACATCGAGGATCTGCAGATGGGCACCCTGGACATCGCCGTCAGCTCCACCGGCCCTCTGGGCAACTTTGTGGAGGACTTCCTGATCCTGGATCTGCCCTTCCTCTTCACCAGCTATGACCACGCCCATGCCGTGCTGGACGGCGAGATCGGCCAGAACCTCCTTGCCAAGCTGGACAACGTGGGCATCGTGGGCGGCGCTTTCTGGGAGAACGGCTTCCGTGAGATGACCAACTCCAAGCACCCCATCAACTCCGTGGCGGACTGCGCCGGGCTGAAGCTGCGCTGCATGGAGAACCAGGTCCACATGGACGCCTTCTCCGCCCTGGGCATGGATCCCACCCCCATGGCCTGGTCTGAGGTCTTCACCTCCCTGCAGCAGAAGGTCATCGACGGCCAGGAGAACCCCATCGCCGTCATCTATTCCAACGCCGTCTATGAGGCACAGGATTACATGGCCATCACCAACCACGTCTACTCCCCCTCCGTCATCCTCTTCAGCAAGGCCGTGTTCGACAAGCTGGATCCCGCCTATCAGACCGCTCTGATGGAGGCCGCCGCCGAGGCCGCCGACTATGAGCGCTCCTGCTGCGAGGACAACGAGGTCGCCCAGATCTCCGAGATGGAGGAGAAGGGCCTGCAGGTCACGTATCCCGACGTCGCCGAGTTCCAGGCCGCCATGGCTCCCGTGTATGAGAAGTACGCGCCCCAGTTCGGCCAGGAGAACATCGACGCCATCGTGAACTACGAATATTGATCCCGTGCTCTCCTGAGATCCCAGGTTACTGAGTGAACGCCGGGGGCGGGGCTCCCGCGGGCTCCGCCCCCGCGGTCTTTCCACCGGAAGGGAAGACCCCCCTTTCCACATCCGTTTCAAAGCGAGGTACAGTCATGAGTTGGTTGAATAAAATCAGCGACGGCGCCAATAAGGCCGCCGAGTACCTGGTGGCGCTGCTGCTGGCCATGATGTCGGTGGTGGTGTTCGTGCAGGTCATCGGCCGCTGGACGCGCCTCTCCCTCCCCTGGTCGGAGGAGTTCGCCCGCTATGCCATGATCTACATGGTCTACATCGGCACCAGCGTGGGCGTCAAGTACGGCAACCATATCGCCGTGGAATTCATTGTGAATCTTCTGCCCAAGAAGGGTCAGAAGATCATGGAAGTCATCGTCTGCCTGCTGATGATCGTATGCTTCGGCATCGTGTGCTACTATGGCATGAAGCTGGTGGGCGTGACCATGATGCAGAAATCTCCCGCCATGCAGATCAAGATGGGCTATGTCTACTTTGCCCTGGTGCTGGGCGGTGTGCTGATGCTGCTGCACAGCATCAATGAGATCGTCAACGTTCTCACCGGCTATGAGCCGGAGAACCATGAGGAGGTGGCGGCGTAATGGCAGCGACTTTGTCTCCCGGGATCATCGCGCTGATCCTGTTCGGCTCGATGCTCCTTCTCTTCATGATGAAGGTGCCCATCGGCTTCTCCCTGATGCTCTCCTCCGTCCTGGTACTGGTGCTCACCGGCACGGGCCTGGAGATGGTGCCCAAGAAGCTCTTCACCTCCTGCGATTCCTTCCCCTTCATGGCGGTGCCCTTCTTCATCCTCTCAGGCACGCTGATGAGCCAGGGCGGCATCTCGGAGAGGCTGGTCAACTTCATCAACTCCCTGGTGGGACGGTTCCCCGGCGGCCTGGGTCTTGTGGCCGTGGTGGCCTGCATGTTCTTCGCGGCCATCTCCGGCTCCTCCGCCGCCACCACCGCCGCCATCGGCGGCATGCTGATCCCCGAGATGGTGAAGCGCGGCTACGATAAGGACTTCTCCGCGGCCATCAACGCCGCGGGCGGCACCATCGGCGTCATCATCCCGCCCAGCATCCCCTTCGTCACCTACGGCGTGCTCACCGGCTGCTCCATCGCCACCCTCTTCATGGCGGGCTTCCTGCCCGGCATCCTCATGGGCGTGGCCCTGATGATCACCGTGGTCATCATCTCCAGGAGGAAGGGCTACCGGGATGAGTACAAGGCCAGCGGCCGGGAGATCTGGCAGGGCTTCAAGGGCGCCATCCTGGCCATCCTGATGCCCGTTATCGTGCTGGGCGGCATCTACTCCGGCAAGTTCACCCCCACCGAGGCCGCCGTGGTGGCCGTGTTCTACGGCCTCATCGTGGGCATGGTGGTCTACCGCAACATCACCTTTAAGTCCCTCATCAAGATCCTGAAGGACTCCGCCATCAGCACCGCTCAGGTCATGATCCTGATCTGCGCGGCCTCCCTCTTCGGCTATGTGCTGACGGCCAACCGCATCCCCGACATGGTGGCCAACGCCATGCTGGCCATCTCCAGCAACAAGTATGTGATCCTGCTGCTCATCAACATCCTGCTGCTGATCGTGGGCACCTTCCTGGATACCACCGCGGCCCTCATCATCCTGGTGCCCATCCTCTTCCCCGTCATCAGCGCCTTGGATGTGAACCCCTACCACTTCGGCATGATCATCTGCGTCAACCTGGCCGTCGGCATGATCACCCCGCCCTTCGGCGCGTGCCTGTTCGTTGCCTGCGGCGTGGCCAAGACCGGATTGGAGGCCATCACCAAGAAGGTCATTCCCTTCCTGCTGGCCCTCATCGCGGTCATCTTCCTGGTCACCTACATCGAGCCCATCAGCCTGCTCCTGCCCAAGCTTCTGGGCGCCAAGCTGTAAGGCCATCTCTCCCCTTGAAAAGGCGGCCCGGTTCCTAGGAACCGGGCCGTCTTTTCGCATGGAGAAGAGAGCCCGGACATCTCTGTGTCCGGGCTCTCGCTTCTTACAGGATCTCGCGTCTTCCCTCCAACGCCCGCATGAGGGTGGCGTCGTCGGCGAATTCCAGGTGGCCGCCCACGGGGATGCCGTAGGCCAGGCGGGTGACCTTCACGCCGAAGGGCTTCAGGAGCCGGGAGAGGTACATGGCCGTGGCCTCGCCCTCGGTATCCGGGTTCGTGGCCATGATGACCTCCTCCACCCCGCCCTGGGACACCCGCTCCAAGAGGGGCTTGATGGCCAGGTCGTCGGGGCCCACGTGGTTCATGGGGGAGAGGACGCCGTGCAGGACATGGTAGCGGCCGCGGTACTCCCGGGAGCGCTCCATGGCGGCCACATCCCGGGGATCCGCCACCACGCAGATGGTGGCTGCATCCCGCTTGGGGGAGGCGCAGATGGGGCAGAGGCCCCCGGCGCTGAAATTCTGGCAGACGGGGCAGCAGGTGACGGTGCGCTTGGCGTCCAGGATGGCGTTCGCGAACTCCTCCGTCTCGCCCTCCGTCATGCCGAGAACGTGGAAGGCCAGGCGCTGGGCGGACTTCCGGCCGATGCCGGGGAGCTTGGCGAACTGCTCGGTGAGTTTCTCCAGCGGGGCGGGAAAGTAGTCCATACCCGCCTCCTCAGCCCCGGAGCTGGGCGATGCGCCCGGGGATGTCCTCCGCCTTGTAGACGCTGGAGCCCGCCACCAGGACGTTGGCCCCGGCGGCCACGCAGACGCGGGCGGTCTCGGGATCCACGCCGCCGTCCACCTCCAGCTCGCAGGCGGGGTTGCGCTCGTCGATCCAGGCTCTCAGCCGGGCGACCTTGGGCATCATGTCCGCCATGAACTTCTGGCCGCCGAAGCCGGGCTCCACGGTCATGACGAGAATGATATCCACCTCCTCGAGATAGGGCAGGGCGGCTTCCGCCGGGGTGGCGGGCTTCAGCACCACGCCCGCTTTCTTGCCCTTCTGGTGGATGGCGGCGATGGCTTTGTGCAGGTTCTCCTCCGTGTCCGCCTCCACGTGCATGGTGACAAGGTCCGCCCCGGCGTCGCAGAAGCGCCCGGCGTAGAGGCTGGGCTCTTCGATCATCAGGTGGACGTCGATGGGCAGGGCCGTCACCGGGCGGATGGACTTCAGCACCGGCAGGCCGATGGAGATGTTGGGCACGAAGCGGCCGTCCATCACGTCGAAGTGGACGTAGTCGGCGGTGGCGATACGGCGGATGTCCCGTCCCAGCTCCGCAAAGTCGGCGGAGAGGATGGAGGGCGCGATCTTGATCATAAATAAAACCCCTTTCCCGGCGATGGCCGCGGGTGATGTTCGATTTCCTATTGTAGCAGAGCTTCCCCGGAAAAGCAACCGGCGGAAATCGTGGTTTTCGTTGCAAATGCGACAGATATTTTCTGGAAAATGAGGTATGCTACCATCAGCCAAGAAAGGGAGTGGAAGCATGTGCTATGATATCCTCATCGTGGGCGGCGGCCCGGCGGGCCTCAGCGCCGCCATCAACGGCCGCGCCCGGGGCAAGACCGTGCTGCTGCTCTCCTCCCCCAGGGAGGACAGCCCTCTGTGGAAGGCCGAGCGGGTGGAGAACTACCTGGGCCTTCCCGGCGCCACCGGGGCGGAGCTGCTGACGGCCTTTCACCGCCACGCGGAGGCCTCCGGGGCGGAGCTCCGGGAGCTCCGGGCTCTCTCCGCCATGCCGGCGGGGGACCACTGGTATCTCAGTGGGGAGGATCAGGTCTTCGAGGGCAGGGCCCTCGTCCTGGCGGCGGGCGCCGTCCGGGGCAAGCCCCTGCCGGGGGAGGAACGGCTCCTGGGCCGGGGCGTCAGCTACTGCGCCACCTGCGACGGGATGCTCTACCGGGGCCGGAACGTGGTGGTTCTGGGCTGGACCGGGAGCGCGGAGCGGGAGGCGGACTTCCTGCGGAGCATCGGCTGCGCCGTCCGCTACTATGACCGGCCCCAGGGAGTGGAGATCCTGGGGGACGAGACCGTCACCGGCGTCCGGGTGAACGGACGGGAGGAAGCCGTCGACGCGGTCTTCCTGCTGCGGCCCGCCGTGGCTCCGGCGGCACTGCTGCCGGGTCTCGCGATGGAGAACGGCTCCGTCACCGTGGACCGGCAGATGGCCACCAACCTCCCCGGCGTCTTCGCCGCCGGGGACTGCACGGGAGCGCCCTACCAGGTGGCGAAAGCCGTGGGCGAGGGCCTCATCGCGGGGCAGAGCGCCGCCAAGTGGGCGGACAGGCAAGGATAAGTGACCGGGGGAAAATCCCCGGAGAAGGAGGAAATGGATATGTTGGAGCATTGGAACGCGGCGGGCTTCGCCGAGGCATCCACCGACGACAAGCTGGTGGTGGTGGACTTCTGGGCCGACTGGTGCGGCCCCTGCAAGATGCTGGGCCCTACGGTGGAGACCCTGGCGGAGCGCTATGACGGCAAGGCCCGGGTGGGCAAGATCAACGTGGACCAGGACCCGGAGCTGGCACGCCACTTCGGCGTCATGAGCATCCCCACGGTGGTCTTTCTGAAGGGCGGCCGGGAGATCGCCCGCAAGGTGGGCGTCATGCCCGAGGCCGTCTACGACGGTCTCATCCAGGAAAATCTCTGAAAGACCAGGGCGGGACGAGCGTCCAGCCCCTCATTTTGCCGCCCAGCGGCAAAAAGTCCCGTCTCCCCGCACCCATCCCCCGCGACCACCCCTTGCCTCTCCCTCTGGGAGAGGTGGCTGAGCGAAGCGAGGACGGAGAGGGTCAGCAA
>CAKTSC010000103.1 GCA_934597465.1 uncultured Dysosmobacter sp. | reverse complement strand
AGCCGGGAGGACATGGACAAGGTGGTGGCCTACCTCCTGGAGAAGGAGACCATCACCGGCGGCGAGATGGTGGCCATTCTGGAGGGCCGGGATCCCGCCACCGTGGAGGACGCCTACGCCTCCACCGAGCCCCACGGCCTTCAGGACGGCTTCCGCCCCTCCCAGCCGGAGGTCATCGAGCCCGCCGCCCGGAAAGTCCACATGATCTCCGAGAAGATCGAGGCCCCCCAGTCCGGGGAGCCGGAAGACCCCGCCGCTCCCAGGGAGCCCGAACCCGCCGGGGAGCCGGAAGCGCCCGCTTCCGGGGAAGCCCCGGCTCCGGAGGAGCCCGGGGATCCCGATGCCCCCGACGCCCCCTGAGACCCTGCCTCTGAAAAAAGCAGACGTGCGGAGCACGTCTGCTTTTTCGCGCCGTCCCCGCCGCCGCGCCCTGTTTTCCGCCGCCCCGCCTGCGGCCGGGGCGGCGGAAAAATGTTCACAGCTTTTCAAGCTTCCTTTCAGCTTTCTCTGGTAGGATGTATCCAGGACGGGAGGAAACGAGCCGCCTCCCTCCGCGGGGCGTTACCCTCACGCCCCGGTGTGGATTCTGCGTTCTCCTTCGGAAAGGCGGGGACTGTTTCAGGAACAGTCCCCGCCTTTCGCCATGCCCGGGAGAGGGGCTTTCCGCCCGGATCTTACCGGAATCCCCCCGCTTCCCGTCCGTTTCCGGGAAAACGCCGGGAATAGAACGGGTACCCACCGGGTTTTTCTGCGTTTTGTGGAGGGAAGATTGTTGAAAGTCTGACAAAGTTCGGGTATAATAAAGACATCATACCAGCGCACGGTGAAACGACGACTCTGTGCGCGAACGGAGGACGGAATGAGAGGCGTACATAGTATCATCGACGATGCGCGTCGCAACGTGTTCACGGAGGTGGCCCGCCTGGCTTACAGCGGGGACTACGACAGCGTGGACAACATCCCCTATAAGATCATCCCCGGCGAGATCGCCAAGCACCGCAACGACGTGTTCCTGGAGCGGGCCATCGTGGCCGCCCGGGTGAAGCTGGCCCTGGGCATGGATCTGCACCCCGGCGCCCCCCGGGAGCCCCTGGGCCGGAAGATCCGGGACGCCGCCACGGATCAGAAGTATTTCGAGGAGCCCCTGGTGAACATCATCACCTTTGCCTGCAACGCCTGCCCGGAAAAGCAGGTGCGCATCACCGACAGCTGCCAGGGCTGCGTCTCCCACCCCTGCATGAACGTCTGCCCCAAGGATGCCATCTATCTCGACAAGTTCAAGCACTGCCACATCGACCAGGACAAGTGCATCCGCTGCGGCAAGTGCTTCAACCAGTGCCCCTACCGGGCCATCAGCAAGATCGAGCGGCCCTGCGCCGCCGCCTGCGGCATGGACGCCATCGGCTGCGACGAGGACGGCCGGGCAAAGATCAACTACGATAAGTGCGTCTCCTGCGGCATGTGCCTGGTCAACTGCCCCTTCGGCGCCATCGCGGACAAGAGCCAAATCTTCCAGCTGATCCACGCCATGAAGCGGGGCGGCAAGGTCATCGCCTGCGTGGCCCCCGCCTTCGTGAGCCAGTTCGGCGACAAGGTGAGCCCCGCCCAGCTCCGGGCGGCCATGCGGGAGATCGGCTTTTCCGACGTGGTGGAGGTTGCCATCGGCGCGGATCTCTGCACCATCGAGGAGGCGGAGGACTTTTTGAAGAAAGTCCCGGCGGAGCAGCCCTTCATGGGCACCTCCTGCTGCCCGGCCTGGTCGGTGATGGCCAAGCGCCTCTTCCCGGAGTTCAAGGACTACATCTCCATGGCCCTGACCCCCATGGTCATCACCGCCCGGATGGTGAAGAAGGCCAACCTCGACGCCCGGATCTGCTTCATCGGCCCCTGCGCCGCCAAGAAGCTGGAGGCCAACCGCAAGTCCGTCCGCTCCGATGTGGACTACGTCCTGACCTTTGAGGAGCTCCAGGGCATGTTCGACGCCCGGGAGGTGGATCCCGCCGCCGTGGCGCCGGATCCCGAGGGGGACTTCACCGCCGGCAGCGCTGCGGGCCGGGGCTTTGCCGTGGGCGGCGGCGTGGCCGCCGCCGTGGCCCAGCTCATCGGCGAGATGGAGCCGGGGAAGACCATCCCCATCCAGTACGGTGACGGCCTGCGGGAGTGCCGGAAGATGCTGACCCTGGCCAAGGCCGGGAAGTACAACGGCTACCTGCTGGAGGGCATGGGCTGCCCCGGCGGCTGCGTGGCCGGGGCGGGCACCATCCGCCCGGTGAAGACCGCGGCCAACCGGGTGGCCGCCTATCAGGCCGCCGCCCAGCGCAGGAGCCCCCTGGAGGATCCGGAGCGGGACAAGCTGCCGCAGGTGCAAGAGTAAGCGCAGGGGAGCCGTTCCCCAAAGTGAAAGAGAGAACGAGGGCCGATCCCGCCGGGATCGGCCCTCGTTTTACCGTTTCTGGAGTTTGCCCTCACTGGATGCCTTTCAGGATGCCGCTGTCGGCGCTGAGGAGGGAGAGGTCGCTGAGGCAGACGCTGCCGATGCCGAAGAGGCGGCAGAGCTGCACCCGCTGGGCGACGGAGACCGCGTCGTGATACCACAGGGCGCTGCCGCTGGTGAGAAGGTAGCTCTGGGCGTAGCGGTCGGAGCCGTAGACCTGGCTCTTCCCGGCCAGGGCCGTGACCTCGTCCTCCGTGAGGCCCCCGGCCTCGGTGCTGAGGAGCAGGATCAGCTTGCCCCGGGCTGCGGCGGGCATGGCGGCGCAGGCACGGACGATCTCCTCCGGCGGCTCCAGGGGAGCCACCTTGATACCGTTCTTTGTGACGGGAGCGGGGGAGGTCTTCAGCAGCAGACCGTCGCACTGGGCGGCCAGGGTGGCGAGATCGTAGCTGCCGCCGGCGTCCACCGCCACCAAAAGCCGCTGTCCCGGCAGGGTCTGGCGCAGGGCGGTGACGAGGGCCGTGAGGCCATCCCGCTGCTTTGCCGACATGCCGGAGACGCTGAGGGCCACGCCGCCGAAGCCGTTCGCCATGGCGGCGATGCGGGAGGCCTGGAGGGTGGCGTCGCCGCTGAGGGCGGCGGCGTCCGCCGTGATGCCCACCAGGGCCCGGCTGCTGTGGAGGCGGGCCTGCACCAGGAAGTCGTCCCCGCCCTTGGGCGCGGTGGCCACGCCGCTGGCGCTGAGACGGCCGCCGGAGAGGATGAGATCCGTGAAGCCCTCCCAGTTCCGGTTTTTGCCCGCGTCGCTGACGAAGCCAAGCTTCGCCGGAGCGGCGGAGTAGTAGCGGTCATAGATCCGCATCAGCATCACCACCGCCTGCTCCCGGGTGGCGGGGCGGTCGGGGGAGAAGGTGGTGGCGGAGGTGCCGTTGACGATGCCCAGCTTCTGGGCCAGGGCCAGGTAACCGGTGTTGGTGGTGACATCCGTGAAGGGGCAGGAGAAGCCTAGATCCAGGCCGGAGATGGCCCCGTAGCCCAGGCCCCGCACCAGCATCACCGCCATCTCCTCCCGGGTGATGGCGTCGCCGGGGCGGAACTCGTCCACCTGGGTGGTGATGGCGCCGTGGGCCAGGGCGGTCTCCACCGCCCGGCGGCACCAGAGGCCGTCCGGCACGTCGGGGAAGGAGCCGGTGTGCTCCACCAGCTCCCACTGGAAGAAGCGGCAGAGCACGGAGACGAAGGCCCCCCGGGTCATGGGCTGGCCCAGACCGAAGGTGGTGGCGGTCTTGCCCTGGATGAGCCCCGCCTGGGCGGAGCGGCGGATGGCGTCGGCGGCCCAGTGGGTGGACGGCACATCCCGGAAGCTGCCGGTGGAGGCGGCGGAGGCCGAAGGGGCCAGGGAAAGCGTCAGTGCCAGGGCCAGAAAAAGCGCCGGAAGGCGGCGGAACATTCGCATGGAAAACCCTCCTTTTTGGGGCGGTGACGGGGTGGATGGGCGTCCGGACGGCGGGAAGCGCGGACGCTGGAACGGTGGTTCTCGCTTAGGTAGTTCTCCTATTGTAGCATACCCAGCGCAGTCCGTCAAAGGAAATCCGACGGGGGGAGATGGGGGATGGAATGAAGGGCGGGAATTGATAATTGAGAATGATAATTGAGAATTGAGAATGGAGAATGGCCCTGCGGGGGACGGGAGACGGGAGACGAGGGACGAGGGACGAGGGACGGGAGAGCGGGCGGCCACATAGGGCCGCCCCTACACGTTTACCAAAAGTGCCAGCGGCGGGCCAATGTAGGCATCGGCCCCTACGACGGGGACGGGGGATGCGGATTGCCGCGTCGGCCCTACGGCCTCCTCGCAATGACAGGGGTTTCCCCCGTTTGTCATTCCGAGGAGCGAAGCGACGTGGGAATCCGTCCTTTTCCAAGGAGGGCCCAGTCCCCTACACAGTGGCGGGGGTGCTGTGATTTTAGTGACGGGCCGCAACCACCCAGGCAGCGCTGAGCGAAGCGGGGAGCGCGGAAAGAGCAGCGGGTCAATTCGGCCTTTGCCCGATAACTGAGCCGTGCAGCACGGCGCACAATGCTCGGAAGTTTGATCGGCACTCCGCACGTGGTTACGCAGAGGTTCTCCCCAACTGAGCAGAACAGTTACAACCCGCATCCCGCCGGGCGGGAGGGCGCTCCGCGCCCGACCGCCCGGCGAAAAAGCGCTTTTTCTTTTGGCGGCTCCACCATCGTTTAGCCTCCGGCCAAGAGCCGCCGCCTCGCGCCGGTTGCCTCCGGCACACGCCTGCGGGCGTAGTCTTTTTGGGGCCCCAAAAAGAAAATGGGGGGTGGATTGCCGCCGGGTATCCCCGGCACCCCCGGTTGGTCAACCGGCCACCGACGGGGCGTCGTGGACGCCGCCCCTACGGAGGGGCGAATGGCGCGACCATCGGGGTGCATCCCCGCGATCCCTCCGTCACCCCGCCAGGGGAGAGGGAGGAAAAGTGGGAGAATGCGGGGGTTCCGGATAGAAAAGCCTTTACCTTTTCCCGGGAGCTTGCTATAATGAATAGATAAAGTATGTTAAAATCGGGGATGGAATCGAGCTTTCCGGTCTTTCTTCCGCTCCGATGGGAAGGGGCACCTTTCGTGAAGTACAGGAAGTGGAACATTGGGGAGGCGGATCGGGCGGCGCAGGAGGCCCTGCGCTCCGCCGGATACTCCGCCCTGCTGGCGTCGGTGCTGGCGGCCCGGGGCGTCGTCACGCCGGAGGAGGCCGCCGAAAAGCTGGAGCGGGAGCGCAAGCTGACCCTCTCGCCCCTGCTGATGCGGGACATGGATCGGGCGGCGGCGCGGATCCAGCAGGCCATCGCGGACGGCGAGACCGTGGCCGTCTTTGGTGACTACGACGTGGACGGCATCACCGCCACCGTGGTGGTGGAGGACTACCTCCGCCGCCAGGGGGTGGAGTGCCTGCGCTACATCCCCCGCCGGGTGGAGGACGGCTACGGCCTGAGCCTGGACGCCATCCGCCGCCTGCGGGAGAAGGGGGCCACCCTCCTCATCACCGTGGACTGCGGCGTCACCGGGGTGGACGAGGTGGACTACGCCCGCTCCCTGGGCATGGACGTGGTGGTGACGGATCACCATGAGTGCCGGGAGACCCTGCCGAGAGCCGTGGCCGTGGTGAACCCCCACCGGCCGGATTGCCCCTACCCCTTCAAGCACCTTGCGGGCGTGGGCGTCGCCCTGAAGCTGGTCTTGGCCCTAGGGGGTGAGAGCCGGGAGGACGCCCTCTTCGCCCGGTACTGCACCCTGGCAGCCATCGGCACCATCGCGGATGTGATGCTGATGGAGGGGGAGAACCGCACCATCGTCTCCTGCGGCCTTGAGGCTCTGCCCCACACGGATTTTGCCGGTCTCCACGCCCTGTTGCGGGAGGCGGGCCTTTCGGATAAGCCCCTCTCCTCCGTCCAGGTGGGCTTCGCCCTCTCCCCCCGGATCAACGCC
>CAKTSC010000102.1 GCA_934597465.1 uncultured Dysosmobacter sp. | reverse complement strand
CAGGAGACCCTGGAGCCCCGGGAGTCCCCCTGGCGCATCGCCGGGGAGATCCTCCACACCTACATCGTCTGCGAGAGCGAGGACGGCTGCGTCTACCTCATCGACAAGCACGCCGCCCACGAGCGCATCAACTTTGACCGCCTGAGATCCGCCCAGGAGCCCCCCATGCGCCAGACCCTCCTGGCCCCCCTCCCGGTGGAGCTGAGCCGGGAGGATGCCGCCGCCCTCCTGGAAAACCTGTCCCTCCTGGAGGAGCTGGGCTTCGCCTGCGAGGACTTCGGCGACGGCACGGTGCTCCTCCGGGAGCTCCCCGCGGACATCGACGCCGCCGACGCCCCCGCCGCGCTGGAGGAGTTCGCCGCCGCCCTCCGCTCCGGCCGGAGCCTCTCCCAGCGGCGGGACGAGCTCCTGCACACCATGGCCTGCAAGGCCGCCATCAAGGGCGGCTGGCAGAGCGACCCGGCGGAGCTCCGGGCCCTGGTGGATCGCGTCCAGGCCGGGGAGGTCAAGTACTGCCCCCACGGCCGCCCCGTGGCCGCCAAGATCACCAAGTACGAGCTGGAAAAGCTCTTCAAGCGGGCCTGAGCCCGGAAGGGAGGAAGCCATGTCCCAGGGAAGCATCGTCTGCGTGGCGGGGCCCACCGCCAGCGGCAAGACCCGCATGGGCGTCCTGCTGGCGCGGAAATTCCACGGCGAGGTGGTCAGCGCCGACTCCATGCAGATCTACCGGGGCATGGTCATCGGCACCGCCGCCCCCACTCCGGAGGAGATGGAGGGCGTCCCCCACCACATGATCGGCATCGCCGACCCCCGGGAATCCTGGAGCGCCGGGCGCTACGCCCGGGCCGCTATCCCCATTGTGGATGATATCCTCTCCCGGGGCAAGCTCCCGATCCTCGTGGGCGGCACCGGCCTCTGGATGGAGGCCGTCGTCCGGGGCCGCACCTTCGCCCCCGGCCAGGTCGGGAGCGCCGTCCGGGAAGCCCTGGAGCGGGAGCGGGAAGAGCGCGGCATGGCCCCCCTCCTCTCGGAGCTCCGGCGGGTGGATCCCGCCAGCGCCGCGAAGCTCCACCCCTCGGATGAAAAGCGCATCCTCCGGGCCCTGGAGGTCTACCGGGAGACCGGCATCCCCCTCTCGGAGCTCAACGCCCAGGAGGCCGCCCGTCCCCCCCGCTACGACGCCGTCACCTTTGCCCTCCGCTGGGCCGACCGGGAGCGCCAGCGTGCCCTCATCGACCGGCGGGTGGACGAGATGGTGGCCCAGGGCCTTTTGGAGGAAGTCCGCGCCCTCCTGGCCTCTGTCCCCCGGGACGCCACCGCCCTCCAGGCCATCGGCTACAAGGAGTTTCTGGGGGTGCTGGACGGAACGTGCACGGAGGCCGAGGCCATCGCGCTGGTAAAGCTCCGCTCCCGGCAGTACGCCAAGCGCCAGCTCACCTGGCTGCGGCATGTGCCGGATGTCCACTGGATCGAGTGGACGGATACCAGAAATTTTGATCGTGCCATCCAGGTTTCGACGGAAATCCTCTCGGCCCATGGCTTAGGATAAGCCTTGGGAGCCGGCAGGAGACCGCCGCCGGCTCTACAAGAGAAAAAGGAGCCGATACCGATGCCGAAAACCAACCTGCAGGATCTCTTCCTCACCCGCGCCCGCCGCGACCGGGCCCCCGTCACCCTCTTCCTGATGAACGGCTTCCAGCTGCGCGGCGCCATCACGGGCTTCGACCCCTTCGTGGTGGTGCTGGACAGCGACGGCCGCCAGCAGGTCATCTACAAGCACGCCATCTCCACCATCGCCCCCGCCCGCCCCGTGGATCTCACCGAAGCCGACTGACCCCCGCCCCCGCCCGGGGGCAGAAAGGAGCCCCCATGCCGGAAACCCCCACCCCCAAGGAGCCCGCCGCTCCCCCCAGAAAGGGCAAGACCCTCACCCGCGCCGCCATGGGCCTGCTGTGCCTCCTGGCGCTTGTCTACTTCGGCCTGAAGGTCTGGGACTACTTCCAGGATCCCTTCACCACCGCCGCCGCCCTCTACACCCGGGTGGAGGAGAGCGTCAGCGCCAACGGCTGGCTCATCCGGGAGGAGCAGCTCCTGCCGGACGAGAGCTCCGGCCTCCTGCAGCTCACCCGGCAGGAGGGGGAGCGGGTCTCCCAGGGCGGCACCGTGGCCAAGGTCTACGCCGACCGGGACTCCCTGGATCGCCAATCGGAGCTGGAGAGCCTGGACGAGCGCATCGAGCAGCTCCGCTACGCCGCGGAGGAGAGCGTCAGCGGCGTGGCCTCCCTCCGGCTGGACAGCCAGATCAAGGACTCCCTTCTCTCCCTGCGCCGCTCCGTGGAGAGCGGGGCCCTGGCCCAGACCGAGAGCGAGACCGCCCAGCTCCGCTCCCTGATCCTCAAGCGGGATTACAGCCGGGGCGACGGGGCGGACGCCGCCGCGGAGCTTGCCGGGCTCCAGGCCCAGCGCAAGACCCTTCAGGCCCAGGCGTCAGGCTCCGTCCGCAGCCTGACGGCCCCGGTCAGCGGCATCTACTCCGCCGTGACGGACGGCTATGAGACCGTCCTCACCCCCGAGCGCCTGAAGACCCTGACCCTCTCTGACCTCTCCTCCCTGGCGGCGGATCCCGCCTCCACCTCCGACGTGGGCAAGCTCATCACCTCCGACCGCTGGTACTACGCCGCCTCCCTCCCCGCCGAGGATGCCGCCTCCCTGAAGGAGGGGCAGAGCGTCACCCTCCGCTTCTCCAAGGGTACCGCCGGGGATCTCCCGGCGGAGGTCTGGTCGCTGGGAGAGACGGAGAACGGCCGATGCCTCGTGGTGCTCTCCGGCCGGGAGTACCTCTCGGAGCTGACCCTCCTCCGCCACCAGAGCGCGGAGATCGTCCTCTCCTCCTATGAGGGCATCCGCGTGCCCCAGACCGCCCTCCGGGTGGATACCGTTACAACGGCCGATGAGGAGACCGGGGAGGAGACCACCACCCGCACCACCGGCGTCTACTGCGCCGTAGGCCGCAAGGCATACTTCAAGCCCGTCACCGTGGTCTACACCGGGGACGGCTTTTCCCTGGTGAAGTCCGCCGCCAAGAAGGAGAGCCAGCGCCTCCGCTCCGGGGAGGAGATCATCCTCACCGCCGCGGAGCTTGCCAACGGCGCCGTCGTCCGCTGAGAGAAAGGAGCGTTCCCCATGTCCGAGATCGTGGAAAACATCGCCGCCGTCCGCGCCCGCATCGCCGCCGCGGCGGAGAGCGCGGGCCGGGATCCCCGGGAGATCCTCCTGGTGGGTGCCAGCAAGATGAACGATGCCGCCGCCTGCCGGGCGGCCATCGCGGGCGGCCTCACCGCCCTGGGGGAAAACCGGGTGCAGGAGCTGCTGGAAAAGGACGCCCAGGGGGCCTACGCCGGGGCCGCCCTCCACTTCATCGGCCGCCTCCAGCGCAACAAGGTGAAGTACCTCGTGGGCCGGGCGGATCTCATCGAGTCCATCGACTCCCTCCCCCTCCTTCAGGAGGTGCAGCGCCTGGCGGAGAAGCGGGGCGTCACTCAGGACATCCTGCTGGAGGTCAGCGCCGCCGGGGAGGAGAGCAAGGGCGGCCTCCCCATGGCGGAGGTCGTCCCCGCGGCGGAAGCCGCCCTGGGGATGCCCAACGTCCGCGTCCGGGGCCTCATGACCATCCCGCCGGTCTGCACCGATCCCCGGGAAAGCCGCCCCTATTTTGAAAAAGTCCGGGCACTTTATGTTGACATCAACGCGAAATTGTTCCATAATGAATTAGAATACCTGTCCATGGGCATGAGCGCCGACTTTGAGGAGGCCATCCGTGCCGGAGCCACTGTGGTTCGCGTGGGCACGGCCATCTTCGGAAGGAGAAATTACGGGGCGGCGCCCGGATAAGGGGCGGCCCGATGGGAGGCTTTTCCATATGAGCATTTTTGACGAGCTGAAAAAGTGGACGCATCCGTACGATGAGGAGGAGGACTACGAGGAGGACGAGCTGGAGGAAGCCCCGCCCCGCCGGGAGCCCAGCTTTGAGCGGGTCAAGGGCGGCAGCGAGGATCGCCACAACAAGGTGGTGAACATCCACGCCACCACCCAGCTGAAGGTGGTGCTGGTGAAGCCCGAGCGCTTCGAGAACGCCGCCGAGATCGCCGACCACCTGAAGGACAAGCGCACCGTGGTCATCAACCTGGAGTCCACCAATAAGGACATCGCCCGCCGCCTCATCGACTTCCTGTCCGGCGTGGCCTACGCCGGGGAGGGCAAGATCAAGAAGATCGCCGCCAACACCTACATCATCACCCCCTACCATGTGGATATCGAGGGGGATCTCATCGACGAGCTGGAAAGCAGCGGCATGTATTTCTAAGGGAGGGAGACCACAATGCTGACACCGCAGGACGTTGCAAGCCGGGCATTCCCCAAGGCCGTCATGGGCGGCTACAATATGGCCTCCGTGGACGAGTTCCTGGACGAGCTGTCGGACGATTACTCCGCCCTCTATAAGGAGAACGCCGCCCTGAAGTCCAAGATGAAGGTCTTGGTGGACAAGGTGGAGGATTACCGCGCCACGGAGGATTCCATGCGCGCCACCCTCCTCACCGCCCAGAAGATGGCGGACTCCATCGTGAAGGAGGCCGAGGCCAAGCGGGACACCATGCTTGCCGAGGCCCGGGCCGCCGCCCAGGCCCAGATGGGCGAGCTGGATCGCCAGCGCCGGGAGGCGGAGGAGCGCCTGGCCCAGGGCAAGCGGGATCTGGCGGATTTCATCGCCACCGCCCGCAGCGCCTGTGAGAAGGAGCTGGAGTTCCTCTCCCGCCTGGACGGGATGGCCGTGACGCCGGAGCCCCCCAAGGCCGAGGATCAGACCGGCGCCGCCGCGGAGGAGATCCGCGAGCACCTGGCGCAGGAAGAGCCCGCCCCCGCTCCCCAGCCGGAGCCTGAGCCCCAGCCCGAACCGGAGCCCGAGCCCGCCCCCGCTGACGACGATTACCCCGAGGGCAACCCCTTCGCCCCCGACGGCGCCGACGGCGAGCCCACCCGCCGCATCCCCCCGCTGGGTGACCTGAAATTCGGCCGCAACTACGGCAACTAAAGCGGAAAAAAGAGAAAAAAGGCGGCCCCGGCCGCCTTTTTTTCATCCCCACCGCCCGTACCCCCGTCCCCCGTCCCCCGCCCCGCCCGACGGGCGGGCCATCCCGGCCCCCATCCCGGGGCCCAAAAACCCGGAGGTATCACCATGGAGACCCCCATCATCGCCTTCCTCTACGATTTCGACAAGACCCTCTGCACCACGGATATGCAGGACTACGCCTTCATCCCCTCCCTGGGCCTGACCCCCTCGGAGTTCTGGCCCATTGCCAATGACTTCGGCCGCCGGAGCCGGATGGACGGGATCCTCGCCTACATGTATACCATGATCCGGGAGTCCGAGCAGCGCAGTCTCCCCTTCACCCGGCAGGATCTGGTGGAGAAGGGCCGGGGCATCGTCCTCTTCCCCGGCGTGTGGGACTGGTTCTCCCGCATCAACGCCTTCGGCGAGAGCCTGGGCGTCCGGGTGGAGCACTACGTCATCTCCTCCGGCCTGCGGGAGATCATCGAGGGCTGCTCCATCGCCGGGGAGTTTAAGGAGATCTACGCCAGCGAGTTCTACTATAATCCGGAGGGCCGCCCGGTCTGGCCCAAGCTGGCGGTCAACTTCACCAACAAGACCCAGTTCGTCTACCGCATCAACAAGGGCGTCCTGGACATCTCCGACGACAAGACCCTCAACGACTCCATGCCCGACGACTCCAAGCGGGTGCCCTTCCACAACATGATCTACGTGGGCGACGGCCTCTCCGACGTGCCCTGCATGAAGATGATGCGCTCCTACGGCGGCCAGGCCATCGCCGTCTACCAGTCCGCTAACCGCCCCGGTGTGGAGAAGCTGCTGGAGGACGGCCGGGTGGACTTCATCTTCCCGGCGGACTACTCCGAG
>CAKTSC010000101.1 GCA_934597465.1 uncultured Dysosmobacter sp. | reverse complement strand
GCCAAGTACCGGGAGCTCATCGAGAAGCTGGAGGCTTCCGCCGAGTCCCTGGAGGGCTGAGCTAACCGCAATCCGAAAACCGAACCGAAGAAAGACCAACTCAACCGATAGAAAAGATCCCCCGGAGCGCGTCCGCGCTCCGGGGGATCTTTTTCTGGGCGGAGGTATGCTGGTCAGCATCCCCGGCTGCCGTGGCACCACCGCCTATACCTTCGCCCGGTTCGCCTGGGTGCTGCAGAACAGCGGCAGCTCCATCGGCAATCCGGAATGCCTGCATCTCCGGGTTCACCGCCCAGGGCAACGCCGATAAAGTTCCTTCGCGGGAGACAATGACGGCAGGAAGACCGGTAAACCGGAAGGAGGGTGGGAACACACCGGCTGCATACCGCAAAACCGGTGCGAAGTACCGCTTGCGACGGCAGCAAAATTGCCGCTCCTCTTATGGCAGCTGTCCCGGAGCTGCCTCTGGATGCAAACGCAGCGCCCCAGCCTCAGCCGATCTGCGGACGAAAGTCGGCGATTCGCCGAACGTGCCCACAGATATGACATCTGCGCTGGGACAGGGGAGTACCCGTTTTTCCAGAACCAACGGGAGCAGAAATTTCCTCAAAACGCCAAACGCCGGCAGAAGGGAAGCCTTCAGCAAAAGCGGTTCAATTCAGTAAATGAAAAGGGAAACAACTTTACACACAAAAGGGGAAGTATCAGAAAATTTTCACTTCATTCTTCCGGGGGCTGCAAAAGATCCCGGGGCCTGTCCCACTTCGACGGAAAGTGACGGGCCAGGCGTGGTATCATCGGGGAAGAGACCGGAAGCGGGACTTCCCGCGCCGGAAAACCGACGAAAGAGGGACGCTATGGAGATCAACGCAAAGAGTACCGACCGAAATCTGCTGCTGGAGCTGTCCGGAGAGCTGGATCACCAGGGGGCGGCCCAGGCAATCCGGGAGCTGGAGCTGGCCCTGGACGCAGCCCTGCCGCTGCACCTGGCGCTGGATCTCTCCGGCGTCACGTTCATGGACAGCTCCGGCATCGCCCTGATCCTGCGGGCCCAACGGCGGATGCAGACCCTAGGAGGCAGCCTTCTGGTGTGCCGGGTACCGCAGCAGGCCCGGCGCGTGCTGGACGCCGCGGGCATCGGCCGCATCGTCACCATTC
Source organism: uncultured Dysosmobacter sp. (assembly GCA_934597465.1). Classification (GTDB taxonomy): domain Bacteria; phylum Bacillota; class Clostridia; order Oscillospirales; family Oscillospiraceae; genus Oscillibacter. The sequence goes on along the minus strand of CAKTSC010000101.1, from coordinate 4,831 downwards.
GATGAGGGGAGAGGCAACATGAAGAAAACGATGAACTACATAACCCTGGAATTCCTCAGCCGCAGCAGCAACGAGGCCTTCGCCCGGACGGCGGTGGCCTGCTTCGCCGCCCAGATGGATCCCACGCTCAACGAGCTGGAGGATATCAAGACGGCGGTCTCCGAGGCGGTGACCAATGCCATCGTCCACGGCTACCCCAATATCCTGGGCAAGGTGACGGTGAAGGCCCGCATCTGCGAGGGAAACACGCTGGAGATCAGCGTGAAGGATCACGGCCGGGGGATCCCGGACGTGGAGCAGGCCCGGCGGCCCATGTTCACCACCGGCGGGGAGGAGCGCAGCGGCATGGGCTTCACCATCATGGAGAGCTTCATGGACCACCTGGCGGTGAAGTCCGTCCCCGGGAAGGGCACCACCGTGACGCTGCGGAAGAAGCTGGCCGCCCGGCGCAAGCAAACGGTATGAACGCAGAGCTGCTGCGCTCGGCCCAGGCGGGGGACAACGACGCCTGTGAGCAGGCGGTGCTGGAGAACAGCGGTCTCATCTGGAGCATCGTGCGGCGCTACTATGGCCGGGGCGTGGAGGCCGACGACCTCTACCAGCTGGGCTGCCTGGGCTTCCTGAAAGCTGTCCGTGGCTTTGACTTCTCCTACGGGACTTGCTTCTCCACCTACGCCGTCCCAAAGATTGCAGGGGAGATCCGACGGTTCCTCCGGGACAACGGAAGCCTCAAGGTGAGTCGCAGCATCCGGGAGCAAGCAGTTCTCCTTTACAGGGCGAGGGAACAGCTGCGGCAGGAGAATGGGGAGGAGCCCGCCCTCTCCGCTCTGGCGGAGTACACCGGACTTGCGGTGGAGGATATCGCCCGCATTGATCTTGCCTGCGACGAGCCGGAGTCCCTGCAGGCGGAGTTCGGCGACGGTCTCACCCTGGAGGGGACTCTGGGCAGCGACGCCCCGGAGAACCGGATGGTGGAGCGGCTCGCCCTGGAGGAGGCCATCGGGAAGCTGCCGAAGAAGGAGCGGATGGCGATCCTTCTCCGCTACTTCCGGGGGATGACCCAGGAGCGGACGGCAAGGGTGCTGGGGGTCTCCCAGGTGCAGGTATCCCGCTTGGAGAAGCGGGGGCTGGAACGGCTGCGGCATCTTCTGCGGCCATGAAGTAGTCCTCCCCCTGGAACTCCGTCATGGTGTTCCAGTAGCGCTTGGGCATGTGGGTTCGACGCAGCTTAGGGTTATAGCGCTCCCGGATGGCTACGGTATCGTAGAACTGCTTCCAGAGACGGCGGTAGGCAGCCTCCGTTTTTCCGGGGGCCGCCAGGGTCAGGGCGTCCAAAGGCTGGATGTCGGATGCGCCGTGCCGGCTCAGGAGGACTTCCTGATGGGTGCGGTCGTAGATGAGGAAGTTCTCATTCTGGTAGCGGGAGCAGAAATGGCCCCGCAGCAGCGGGAGCACACGGTTCTTCGGTTCGATCTCCGCGGCCAGGACGCCGCCGTAGTCCGAGAAGCGGACGAAGCCCTTCAGAAGGTGGGCCTCGCCGTTGAGGTGCCGGACGGCCTGAAAAACCGGGTTCAGTGTCTCATCGGAGAGATTATGGAGGAAGGCGGGGCCTTCCTCCAATAATTTTCGGATCAGCCGGTAGAGGGCCATCTCCCGCTCCGGCAGGCAGGTGAGGAAGCCCTGTCGCAGCAGCTCCAATCCCCAGGGGGAAACGGCGTGGAGCTTGCGCAGCACCCGCTGGGCGTGGGCCGCGTCCGTCTCCACCCAGCGGGTGGAGAAGAGGGTTGGGATTTCCTCACTCTCAATGCCGCTGGGGCGCTCGCGCTTGGCGTAGCTCTCAAAAACGCAGCTGAGGAAGCCCTCAAAGCTGCCGTCATAGAAGTAGAGGATCTCCTGCATGGGAACACTCCTTCCGGGCTCAGGCGGGGGAGTCGAAGAGGGAGAGCTGCTCCATGCCGCCGGGGAGCAGGGGCCGCTCCGCCGCGATGAGGTGGCGCAGCAGGCTCTCCGGCGTGAAGCGCAGGCCCTCCGGCACCCGGCCGCTGGCGGTGAGGAAGAACTGGGCCCGCTTCATGACGACCCCCAGCTTTTTGAGATCCTCCGGCCGCAGGGGACCCACCCGGCGGGCCGAGAGGATGCGCCGGGCGGAGACCACGCCCACGCCGGGGATCCGTAAAAGGCTCTCGTAGTCGGCGGTGTTGACCTCCACCGGGAAGAAGTCCAGATGGGCCAGGGCCCAGCTGCATTTGGGGTCCACCAGGGGATTGAAGTTCTCGTTGCCCTCATCCAGCAGCTCCTCGGCCCGGAAGCCGTAAAACCGCAGGAGCCAGTCCGCCTGATAGAGCCGGTGCTCCCGGAGGAGCGGGGGCTTGGTGTCCTTGGCGGGGAGAAGGGCATTCTCCACCACCGGGACATAGGCGGAGAAGAAGACCCGCTTCAAATGGTAGCGGTCGTAGAGCCCCTGGGTGAGGCGCAGGATGTGGAGGTCCGTGTCCTGGGTGGCGCCCACGATCATCTGGGTGCTCTGTCCGGCGGGGGCGAACCTGGGCGCGTGGCGGTACTTCACCAGTTCCTCCCGGTTTTCCCGGGTGCGTCCGGTGATCTGCCGCATGGGTGCGAGGATGGCTTTCTTGGTCTTGTCCGGCGCCAGGAGCTGCAGCCCCTGCTCGGAGGGCAGCTCGATGTTGACACTGAGCCGGTCCGCCAGAAGCCCCAGCTGCTCCACCAGCTCCGGGGCCGCGCCGGGGATGGTCTTGGCGTGGATGTAGCCGTTGAAGCGGTAGCGCTCCCGCAGGATGCGCAGGGCCCGGATCATCAGCTCCATGGTGTAGTCCGGACTGCGGAAGACGCCGGAGGAGAGGAAGAGGCCTTCGATATAGTTGCGGCGGTAGAACTCGATGGTGAGCTCTGCCAGCTCCTCCGGGGTGAACATGGCCCGGCGAGTGTCGTTGGTCCGGCGGTTGACGCAATACTGGCAGTCGTAGACGCAGTTGTTGGTCAGCAGGACCTTCAGCAGCGTGACGCAGCGGCCATCGGCGGAGAAGCTGTGACAGCAGCCTGCGATGGAGGAGCTGGTGCTGCCGATATACCCCTGCCGGAAGCCCCGGCGAGCGCCGCTGGAAGTGCAGGCGGCGTCATATTTTGCGGCATCCGTCAGGATGCCCAGCTTCTCCGGGACATCCATCAGTATGCCTTGTGGGTGCGGCGGGCGGGCTGCTCGATGGCATCGATGATCCGGAAGACCTGGGCGGTGAGGGTGGCGATGCCGGTGAGCACGAAGAGGAAAGTGGTAGTCGTCATAGTGTGTGTCCTCCTATCGAACAAATGTTCTTTCCAAATCTGATTATAAATCGAACAAACGTTCTTGTCAAGAGAAGAACAGGAAAAGATCCCGGAATTTCCGGGAAAAACAGCGGCTCCACGCTCCGTTGGTTGGCAAGGGGCGGTGGGCTGTGGTACAATGTTCCCAGAGAAAGGGGAGAGGAGCATGGACAGCGGAAAGACCGGGGCTCTCATCGCGGAGGCCCGGAAGGCAAAGGGCCTTACCCAACGGCAGCTGGCGGAGACCCTGCACATCTCGGACCGGACGGTGAGCAAGTGGGAGCGGGGCGCGGGCTTCCCGGATGTCGCCCTGCTGGAACCCTTGGCGGACGCCCTGGGTCTCACGGTGCGGAGCCTCCTCCGGGGTGAGGCGGAGCCACCGGAAGCGGAGAGCGCCGGGACCGTCTCCGCCGCCCCGGAGGATGTCCTTCTGCGGGAGGTCATCCGGACCCTCTACCAGCAGCAGCGGGGGAAGCTCCGGCGGAACCTGGGCCGCATTTTCGGAGGGCTTGCGGCGCTGGCGCTGGTGGGCTTCGTGCTCTTCGGCATCCTGGACCGCAGCGGAGCCTTTCAGCGGGAGATCGCGCGGACCGTCACCGCCGGGATCTATCAGGATGCGGAGCGGGTGGGGGAGACCACCGTCACCATCGAAGGGTCCCTGTACTGGCTGGGGGAGCGGAGCTTCTGGGGGACCTTTGCCGTGGAGGCGGCGGAGAAGACCTGCCGGGAGGGGACCTATGGCAGCGTCTCCTGGGGCCGGGAGGAGACGGAAGGCTACCAGGAGATCTACTGGGGACGGGCTGGTGTCACCCGAGTGGAGACAGAGGTACAGCCGGACTGCTATGTTTCCCCGGACCTTCAGCGCTTCGCCCTGACCCTCTCCGATGGGCGGGTGGTGGCCACGGATGAGACCCTGGCCGCCCTGCAGGCGCTCACCCCCTGCCGCTACGTTCTGGACTGGCAAGTGGAATATCCGTCCATGCGCTGCTACCGGGAATAAAAAACGCCGTGCCCGATTTGGGCACGGCGTTTTCGCGTTCAGTCCAGACAGTTCCGGGGTTCCAGCAGCTCCTGAAAGCTCCGGATATACTCGTCGCAGAAATCCCGCATGGCGGCTTCCTCCCCGGCGAAGTAGGGGTCGTAGACGCCCACGGTGCGCATCCCGGCGGCGTGGGCGCCCCGGCAGGCGGCGATGCTGTCATCGAACATGACACAGTCCTCCGGGGCAACATTCGCCAGCTCCGCCGCCTTCCGCCAGAGGGCGGGGTCCTTCTTCTCCACCCCCAGCTCCTGGGCGAAGGTGATCCGCTCGAAGAAGGGGAGCAGCTGCAGGTGGGAGAGGGCCGTCCGGCAGTGCTCCGGCACGCTGGAGGTGACGACGGCCATCCGGATGCCCCGGTCCCGGCACTGGCGGAGGTAGTCCCGGACGCCGGGCTTCACGGGGACGTTGGCGTAAAGCCCCTGGGCCAGGTCCATCCACTCCGCCATGATCTCCTCCTCGCTTTCGGGG
>CAKTSC010000100.1 GCA_934597465.1 uncultured Dysosmobacter sp. | reverse complement strand
ATCTTTGCTTCAAACTCGGACAACTGTTTCCGGACACCGGACAAAAGGCTGCGGGCCCGTTCCCGGTCAATGAGGAGATCTTCCGGATCGCGGCTAGCCAACTGCTGGGCGCCAGAGGTGTAGGAATCAGGATCAAAGAAGGGTGTATCCAAGGGGACCGATCGGTTCAGGGGAGCGTGCTTATCCCGGTCCGCGTCCCGCAGGGCGGAACTGAGCCGGCTGCGGATACAGCGCTCCGCAAAGGTGCGGAAGGACGCCGCCCGCTCAGGGCTATACTCCCGGATGGCGCGCATCAGGCCAATCATCCCCTCCTGGGTCAGGTCCTCGCTGTCGCCGCCGATGAGGAAATACGGCCGGGCGATCTTGCGGGCCAAGCGGGTGTAGCGGGTCACCAGAAGCTCCTCCGCATTCCGGTCCCCCTCCCCCGCCAAACGGCAGAGGACCTCGTCCGACAGGCTGTCGGTCGCTATGGGTCGATCGTTCCTATTGCACATAGTCCATTATACCTATCGTTTCCGGGAATTGTCAAGCAAATTATCAAAAACAGCGAAAAAAGTCCTCAGAATTTTAGTGATTTTATAGTATTGGCAAGAGACTGGGCGCAATTCCGGGCTTCCGCCTCGGTTTTTGCCTCCGCCATGACCCGGATCAGGGCCTCGGTGCCGGAGGGACGCACCAGGATGCGGCCGGAATCGCCCAGCTTTTCCTCCTCTGCCCGGATGGCCTGGGCCAGGATGTCGGACGCCATGATGGCCTCCTTCACGCCGCCGCTGTGGGGCACCTCCACATTGAGGAGCACCTGGGGATAGGTGGGGCAGACGGAGGCCAGGACGCTGGCCTTCTTCCCGCTCTCCGCCAGGACCCGGAGGAACTGCAGGGCCGTGACCTCCCCGTCACCGGTAGTCTCCAGGGCGGTGAAGATGGTGTGGCCGGACTGCTCGCCGCCGATACGGTAATCGTGGCGGAGCATCTCCTCCAGCACATTGCGGTCCCCCACAGCAGTGCAGACCAGGTCGATGCCCTCATTCCGGCAGAACTCGTGGAGGCCCAGATTGCTCATGACGGTGGCCACGATGGTGTTTCCGATCAGCTCGCCCCGGCGCTTCAGGTCCGCGCCGCAGACAGCCATGACCTTGTCGCCGTCAATGATCCCGCCGGTCTCATCCACCAGGAGGCAGCGGTCGGCGTCGCCGTCAAAGGCAACGCCCACGTCGTAGCCGCCCCGGACCACCTGCTGGGCAAGATCCTCCAGATGGGTGGAGCCGCAGCGGTGATTGATGTTGACGCCGTCGGGGTCCCGGTGGAGGAAGTCCGTGTGGGCCCGGAAGCGGCCAAAGAGCTCCGGCGCAGTGGCAGAGGCGGCGCCGTTGGCGCAGTCCACTAGGATGCGGAGCCCGGAGAGGTCGCTCTCCACGGTGGAGGCCACAAAGTCGATGTAGTCCCGCTTCAGCTGGCGCATGCCGTGATAGCGGCGGCCGATCTCCCCCCGGGTACGGAGCTTCATGGGCTCCGGGGAGAGGATCTTCTCCTCGATGCGGGCCTCCACCGCGTCCGAGAGCTTGTAGCCCTGGCCGCTGAAGACCTTGATGCCGTTGTGCTCGTAGGGGTTGTGGCTGGCGGAGAGAACGATGCCGGCATCGTCCCCCTCCTGCCGGGCAAGGTATGCCACCGCCGGGGTGGGAATGGTGCCCACGGGCTTCACGTCGCCGCCCACGGAGCAGATGCCCGCCATCAGGGCGGACTCCAGCATATCGGAGGAGATGCGGGTATCCTTGCCAATGAGGATCACGGGCCGCCGCCCGCTGTCCTCCGCCAGGACGCAGGCCACGGCCTGCCCCACCCGGAATGCCATCTCCGCCGTCAGGTTTTCCCCCACGACGCCGCGGATGCCGTCGGTTCCAAAAAGTTTGCCCATATCGTCAGTTCCCTTCTGTGATGTTGTTTTCCTTTACAGCAATGTCAAAAAGCGGGATCGCGGGATATTCAGTCCTTCCAAAGATAGTGCAGCATCCGCTCCGGATTGTCCAGGAAGCGCTTGGTGAGCTGGTAGTGCTCCGTTTCCCGGTAATTCACGGCCCGGACGCCTTCCTCCCCCAGCTGGTAGAGCCGGGCACCGGGATAGGCCATGAGGATGGGCGAATGGGTGGCCACGATGAGCTGGGAATCGCGCTCCACCAGCCGCCGCATCTCGCAGAGGAGGGTCAGGAGCCGGGAGGGGGACAGCGCTGCCTCCGGCTCGTCCAGGAGGTAGAGCCCTTCCCCGCCGAAGCGGTTTTTCACGAGAGCCAGGAAGCTCTCCCCATGTGACTGCCGGTGGAGGGACACGCCGCCGTAGCTGTCGATGACCTTGGGGCCCAGGATGCCGCCCTCGTCCATCGCGTCGATGTTGCTGGCGACATTGTAGAAGCCCTCCGCCCGGAGAAAGAAGCCGTCCCGGGGGTAGGCCTTCCGGATGGGGGCCAGGTACTCCCCCAGCTCCGAGTGGGTCTCCCGGGTGGCGAAGCGGAAGTTCCGGGTGCCGCCCTCGGGGGTGAAGCCGCAGGCCAGGGCGATGCCCTCCAGGAGGGTGGACTTCCCGCTGCCGTTCTCCCCTACCAGGAAGGTGACCGGCCGGTCGAAGGGCAGCTCGTGCCCCGCCATAAGGCAGCGCACCGGGGGGAGGCGGCGGAGGTAGCTCCCCTCCGGCAGCTCCTGCCGGAGCTTTATGCCGCTCAGATACTCCATCAGAGGCTCAGCTGCTCCATGGGGCTCTCGGGCGCGCCGCCGGGCACCGGGCGGTGCAGGTGGCGGTAGGCCCGCTCCGTGACGCAGCGGCCCCGGGGCGTCCGGGTCAGGAAGCCAAGCTGCATAAGGTAGGGCTCGTAGACATCCTCCAGCGTGACGGACTCCTCCCCGATGGTGGCGGCCAGGGTCTCCAGGCCCACCGGGCCGCCCCGGTAGTGATCCATGATGGCGGAGAGCATCCGCCGGTCCACGGGATCCAGGCCCAGGTGGTCGATCTCCAGGGCGCAGAGGGCCCGGTCGGCCACCTCCGCCGTGATGACGCCGTCGGCCTTCACCTGGGCGTAGTCCCGCACCCGCCGGAGCATCCGGTTGGCGATGCGGGGAGTGCCCCGGCTCCGCCGGGCGATCTCATAGGCTCCGTCCGGCACGATGTCCACCCGGAGGATCCCCGCCGAGCGGGTGACGATCCGGGAGAGCTCTTCCGGGGTGTAGAGCTCCAGGCGCAGCGTCACGCCGAAGCGATCCCGCAGGGGGGCGGAGAGCTGGCCCGCCCGGGTGGTGGCCCCGATGAGGGTGAAGTGGGGCAGATCCAGGCGGATGGAGTTGGCGCTGGGGCCCTTCCCCACGATGATGTCCAGGGCGTAATCCTCCATGGCGGGGTAGAGGATCTCCTCCACGGAGCGGTTCAGGCGGTGGATCTCGTCCACAAAGAGGATGTCCCCCTCGTTGAGGTTGGTGAGGAGGGCGGCCAGGTCGCCAGGCTTCTCAATGGCCGGGCCGGAGGTGATGCGGATACCCGCCCCCATCTCCTGGGCGATGATCCCGGCGAGAGTCGTTTTGCCGAGGCCCGGGGGGCCGTGGAGCAGGACGTGATCCAGGGACTCGTTCCGGCCCTTGGCGGCCTGGATGAAGATAGAGAGCTGCTCCCGGGCCCGCTCCTGGCCGATGTACTCCGAAAGGGTCTTGGGCCGGAGGGAGGATTCCTGGGCGTCCTCCGCCAGGAAGGTCTTGGCGACGATGGGATCCTCGTAGATGTCATTTCCAAAATCGATGCTCATGAGCGTCCCTCCTCGTTCTTTGTGGGTTTCTTCATGGCGCCCGCCTTACAGCGCGTCCAGAGCGTCCCGGACGGAGTTCAGGAAGGCGCTCTCGCCCAGGGTGTTCACCTTAAGGAACATTGCCTGACTGCCGCCGGAAGTGATGGCAGAGAGGAAGAGCGCCTCCCCGCTTCCGGCCAGGGTCACGCTGAGGCTGACACGGTTGCCGCCCATGGCGCTGTAGCGCTCATAGACCCGGACGGCACAGCGAAAATCGCCGCTTACATAGTCGCTGCCGTCCTCATAACTGGCAGAATAGCTGCCGTTGATCACGGCGTCATGGATCTTTGCCAGGGCGGCGTCGAAATCGCCGTGGAATCTCCGCTCATACTTGGCCATGTTGGGGCTCCTTTCCCTCCCGCGCCAGGCGTGGGAGATCGTTATTATTTTCTAGGGGATCAGCGCGCCATGCGCTTCAGGGCCTGTCGGATCAGCTCCTCCAGGGAGAGGGCGTCAGTGTCCAGACCCTTCAATGCGGCGGCGGCCTCCTGGGAGGAGTATCCCAGTACCGCCAGGGCGGCGGCGGCTTCCCCCGCCTTGGATGTGAAGGCGGATACCTTGCCAGCATTTCCACCGGAGAAATCCAGCCCTGTGGCGGCGCTCTCCCGGGCAAGCTTGTCCTTCAGTTCCAGGATGACGCGCTGGGCGATCTTCTTTCCCACACCAGGGGCGGCGGTGAGTGCCTTCTCATCCCCGGAGACCACCGCCAGAGCCAGGGCCTCCGGCGTGCAGGCGGAAAGGATGGCGAGGGCCGCCTTGGGACCTACACCCGAGACCCCCAGCAGCATCCGGAAGCTCTCCAGCTCCTTGGAGGAGGCGAAACCGTAGAGGTCAAAGACGCTCTCGCCCACATTGAGGTAGGTATAGAGCTTGCCCCGCTCCCCTTTTCGGAGTTGGGAGAGGGTGTGGTTGGTGGTGAGGCAGGCGTAGCCCACGCCGCCGCAGTCGATGACGGCCAGGCTCGGCAGGATCTCCGCCACAGTGCCGTCCAGATAGTAGAACATGGTTTCCTCCTCCCCGGCGTCTCCGCCGTTTTCCTTAGATGGTCTCCCGCTCTGGCTTGGTTTGCGGGAGCTGTGAAGTAGAACTCCTTGCGTGGCAGAGGGCCAGGGCCAGGGCGTCCGCCGCGTCGTCCGGGCGGGGCAGCGCCGCAAGATGCAGGAGGCGCTTGGTCATGTCCATCACCTGGCGCTTCTCCGCCTTGCCGTAGCCAGTGACGGCCAGCTTCACCTGGCCGGGGGTATACTCGAAGAGGGGCACGCCGCATTTTTCCGCCGCGCAGAGCAGGACGCCCCGGGCGTGGGCCACGGCGATGCCGGTGGTGATATTGGTGTTGAAGAAGAGCTCCTCAATGGAGATGGCGTCGGGCCGGAGCTTGCCGATGAGCTCCTCGGCGTCCCGGCTGATCTGGTAGAGCCGCCGGGACAGGGGTAGCCCTGCCGGGGTGGTGATGGCCCCGTAGCTCAGCATCCGGGCATTCCAGCGCTCCGCCTCGATGAGGCCGAAGCCGATGGTGGCGTAGCCGGGGTCGATGCCCAGGATCCGCAAACCGTTCCCCTCCCCTCTCCATGGGCTGCTCCGGTGCTCCGGAACAGCAGTTCTATTTATTATAGCAAATCCCGGCCTTGAGCGCAACAGGAAAACGCCGTCCTCCGTTATGATTAGCAGAAAAAGGAAACCTGGCGGGGCGAAGGGGAACGGAACGGCGGCCCCTGTATGCCGTGCATACAGGGGCCGCTGGGTACTTTTCGGGGATCCGGGGGGTCAGCCCCGTTCCTTGGCGGTGAGCCAGTGGGCGCGGAGGGCCCAGACGGCGGTCTTCTCCAGGGTGGCGTCGGGGAAGTCCCAGCTCTCCCGGCCTGTGTAGTGGCGCATGATCTGCCGCAGGGCCAGGCGCTTCTCCTCCGGCTCCACGAGACGCTGGGCCTCGCCGCTGCCCACGATGCTCTGGTAGCGGGTGGAGTGACCGCAGGCCACCTCAGCCGTCATCAGTTCCGCACCCCGGTCCAGCTCAAAGCCCACATTTCCGCCTCGTGCCAGGACTTCCGCCTTGCGGCCCTGGGCACTACCGTGGAAGTAGAGGGTGCAGCGGCCCTCCTCGTAGAGATAGCCATAGCTGACGGGGACCACGTAGACCTCCTCCCCGTCCCAGAGACCCAGGCGCAGGGTCTCGCAGCC
>CAKTSC010000099.1 GCA_934597465.1 uncultured Dysosmobacter sp. | reverse complement strand
GGTGGACAGCTACATGCAGCTGGGACTCTCCGTCCCGCAGGTCATCCTCAGCATTTTCATCGGCTGCCTGATCCTGGTGCTGCCCATGTCCGCCAACGGACACGCGGGCCAGAAGTACGGTGTGCCTTCCCCCGTTTACTGGCGCTCCGCCTGCGGCTTCCGGGGATCCAGCGTTACCGCCATCATCCGTGCCTGCGTGGCGGTCTTCTACTTCGGCATCCATCTCTACATCGGCGCTCAGTGCGTGAACGCCGCCATTTACTGCGTTTTCAAGGGCTGGAATGACTTCCAGTACGGCTTTGCCATCAGCTTCATCCTCTACTGGCTCCTGACCCTGTGGGTGCTCACCAAGGGCGCGACCATGCTCAAGAAGATCGAGAGCTTCTCCGCGCCGCTGCTGATCCTCTGGATGGTGGTGTTGCTGGTCTGGGGCTATACCAACGCCGGTTCCTGGGGCACCCTCATCTCCCAGCCATCCACCATTCACGGCGCGGAGTTCCGCAACCAGATGCTGCTGTGCATCACCGCCACCATCGGCTGGTGGGCGACTCTCGTGCTGAACATCACCGACTTCACCCGCTACTCCAAGGATCAGAAGTCCCACATCGTGGGCTCTGCCGTGGGCAATCCCGTGGGCTTCTGCGGCCTGGCCCTGGTGGGCGCGCTGGTGACCTCCTGCTCCGCCGTGATCTTCGGCGAAGCCATCTGGGATCCCATCGTCCTCACCACCAAGGTCAACAACCCCCTCTTCGTGGTGGGCATGCTGATCTTCCTGGCCCTGGCCGAGATCTCCACCAACACCGCCGCCAACGCCTGGGCGCCCTGCATGGATATCTCCACCGTCTCCGGCGGCCGGCTCTCCTTCAAGCAGGCGGTGCTGCTCTTCGGCGTGGCCGCCCTCGTGACCCAGCCCTGGAAGATGATGACCTCCCCCAGCCTCTACGTCAACGCCTTCCTGGTCTGCTCCGGCGGCATCCTGGCCCCTCTGGCGGGCGTCAACATCAGCAATTACATCTTCATCCGGAAAACCAAGCTGGACGTCAGCGCCCTTTACGATCCGGAGGGAGAGTATTCCTACAAGAGAATGTCCAAGTATAACCGACCCTTCGCCTTCGCCCATCTGGGCATCGCGGCAGTGTTGGTGATCCTTGGTTTCGTCTGCCCGGCTGACTACCTGGCCCAGACCACGGCGGTGGGTCTCAGCATGCGGCTGACCTATGTGGCCCTGGCGCTGTTCTTCGTGATCTTCGGCGTACTGCTGCTGAAGTTCAAGGACGGTGGCTATAACCCGGTGGCCTTCTTCACCATCAGCATCTCCATCCTCACCACCTTCCTGGGCATCTTCATCCCCTCCCTGGCGGTGCTTTACAGCGGCGCCTGGTTCGTGGCCACCGCGGTCTCCATCGTGCTCTACTACCTCCTGATGAAGGCGCTGGATCCCGACTTCGGCCACGCCGTGGAGAATCACGAGCTTGACCTCGACAAGTTCGAGATCAAGTGAGCGGGGAAAGGAGAAGCATATGCGGGAAGTGACCCTTGGCCTTATTCAGATGGAGCCCAAGCTGGGCGACACCGTTTATAACTGCGACCATGCCATCGGGATGATCCGGGAGGCTGCCCGGAAGGGCGCCCAGATCGTTGTCCTGCCGGAGACCGCCATCACCGGCTACGACCTGACCCTCTATGACCGGCAGGCATTCTATGACATGGCCGAGACCCTGGAGGGCCGCACCGTGACCCGGCTGCGGGAGACCGCCCGGGAGCTGGGCGTCTACATCGTGGCGGGCATGGCCCTTCGGACGGACACCCCGCCGGTGATGGACAACGCCATGGTGTTCATCAACGACGACGGCACCCTGCAGGAGACCTACTGCAAAAACCATCTCTTCGGGGGCGAGAAAGCCTACTTCCGGAAGCAGGATCGCTTCCCGGTCTACGAGACCCGGTACGGCAAGGTGGGCCTCCTCTGCTGCTACGACGCCAACTTCCCGGAGCCCGCCCGGCTCCTGACCCTGAAGGGGGCGGAGCTCATCCTCCACGCAGCCACCTGGCGGCGGGAGGACGAGGACGTCTGGCACCTGATGCTGCCGGTGCGGGCGGCGGACAACACCGTCTTCTTCGCCACCGCCAACACCGTGGGCCAGGCCCCCAGCCGTTACACCTTCGGCCGCTGCAAAGTCATCAGCCCCCGGGGCATCGTCCTGGCGGAGTCCGGCATGCAGAGGGAGGAAGTGCTGGTGGCCACCATCGACCTCGACCAGATCGCGGAGTGGCGGCAGGAGATGCTCTATCTCCCCGACCTGAATCCCACCATCTTCCGCCAGTTGGCGGAGGAGTACGAGACCTTTTCCCGGCAGTAACGGCCCGTGGGGGCCCCGGCGCTCCGGCGGAGCGCTTATCCTGAGCGGGAACCCAATCCCTGAGAGCAAATGAAAGCCCTGTCCGCGCCGCCGCGCGGCGGCGCGGACAGGCATTCGAGGTGCATCGTGGACATTCTACTGACCCTGCTGGCTGCGGCGGCCGGCGGTATCCTTTTCCTGGTGCTGCACATTCCCGGCAGCCTGATGGTGGGCTCCATGCTGGCCACCATCGCCTTCCAGATCCTGACGGGCCACGGAGCCCTGCCGCCGGGGGCATCCCCGGTGGTTCAGATCCTGCTGGGCGCCTACATCGGCAATATGCTCCACCGGGACGACATGCGCAAGCTGAAGACCCTCTGGCGCCCGGCCCTGATCCTTCTCATCGGCCTTACGGCCTACGCCATCGGCATGGGCTTCTTCTTCTCCAGGGTCTCCGGCTGCGACATCCTCACCGCACTCTATGCCACCGCTCCCGGCGGCATGGTGGAGGTCTGTCTCTTCGCCGGGGATACCGGCGGAAACATCTCCCTCATCGCGGCCTTCCATACCCTGCGCACCACCGTTCTCTACCTGGCGGTGCCCATCATGGCCACCATGATCCTCAAAAAGCGCCAGAAGGACACCGGCGAGGCGGTCTACGTCCACCACGAGGCCCCCAAGGAGCCCCGGAAAGTTCTGGCGGAGAAGACCCTCTTCACCCTGGGTGCGGCGGCGGTGGGGGGCCTCATCGGCATGAACTCCGGCGTGCCCGCCGGAACCCTGCTCTTCTCCATCCTGGGAGCGGGAGCGGCCGCCATCTTTACGGGGAAGACCTACGTTCCCCGCTGGTTCAAGCGCACGGCCCAGATCCTCAGCGGCGCGGTGGTAGGCATGCGCTGCGACGCCAAGGACTTCCTCTACATCAAGAGCATGCTGCCCAGCGTCCTGGCGGTGATCCTGGGATACCTCCTCATGACGGTGCTGCTGGGCAGCTTCCTGCACCGCAGGGGCTACGTTGACCTGCCCACGGGGATCTTCTCCTGCTGCGCGGGCGGCGTGGGCGATGTGACGCTGGTCGCCAGTGATTACGACGTTGATATTACCAAGGTAGTGCTGCTGCACTTGGTTCGCTACCTGAGTATTTTTGTTACCTACCCGATATTGGGTGCGATTCTCACATGATGAAAAGGAGCAACGGAAAAATGAACGAGCGGAAAAGAATTGTGGTGGCTCTGGGCGGCAACGCCCTGCAGTCCTCCAAGGGTGAGGCCACGGCCGAGGCCCAGCTCCAGGTGGTGCAGAAGACCTGCGATTACCTGGCGGATCTGGTGGAGAAGGGCTACGAGATCGTGGTCGTCCACGGCAACGGGCCCCAGGTGGGCCGCATCCTGCTGGCCAGCGAGACCGCCAAGGACGTGGTGCCCGCCATGCCATTCGATGTCTGCGGCGCCATGAGCCAGGGCTACATCGGCTACCACATCCAGCAGGCCCTGCGGCAGAAGCTCTGCCGGCGCGGCATCCGCCTGCCGGTGGCCACCCTGGTGACCCAGGTGGTGGTGGATCAGAACGACCCCGCCTTCCAGAAGCCCAGCAAGCCCATCGGCCCCTTCTACGGCGAGGCCGAGGCCAAGCAGCTGGCCCAGGAGAAGGGCTACACCGTCCGCGAGGATGCCGGTCGCGGCTGGCGCCGGGTCGTCCCCAGCCCCAAGCCCGTTGACATCCTGGAGAAGGACGCCCTGGACACCCTCCTGGGCAAAGCCATCGTCATCACCTGCGGCGGCGGCGGGATCCCCGTGGTGAAGAAGGCGGAGGACGTCTACGAGGGCGTGGCCGCCGTCATCGACAAGGACTTCGCGGCGGAGGCCGTGGCCGAGCACGTGGAAGCCGATGTGCTGCTGATCCTCACCGAGGTGGAGCACGTGGCCATCAACTTCGGCAAGCCCGACCAGAAGAACCTTGACCGTCTCACCGTGGCCGACGCCCGGAAGTATATCGGCGAGGGCCAGTTCGCCCCCGGCTCCATGCTGCCCAAGGTGGAGGCCGCCGTCAAGTTCGCGGAGGCCCGCCCCGGCAAGCGCGCCGTTATCAGCTCCCTCTACCACGCTGTGGACGCCATCGAGGGCAAGACCGGCACCGAAATCTGCTGACACCGTTCCCACCAATTCAGACTGAGAGTTTAGAAGGAGATTACCATGAGTGAAAAAGTGATCGTGAAGAAGGAAGTTCTGCTGGACGCCTGCACCAAGATCTTCGTGGCTGCCGGCATGCAGCCCGACGAGGCCGCCATCGTGGCCGACAACCTGGTGGCCGCCGACCAGACCGGGATGGATTCCCATGGCGTCATGAGAGTCCCCGCCTATACCAAGCGCCTGCGGGACGGCGGCACCCTGGCTCACAGCGAGATCGAGATCGTCCGCGAGACCCCCACCACCGCCGTGGTCGACGGCCACAACGGCATGGGCCAGGTCATCTCCAAGTACGCCATGGAGCTGTGCATTGAGAAGGCCAAGAAGTGCGGCGTGGCCTTCGTGGCTGTCCGCGGCAGCAACCACTTCGGCATGGCCTCCTACTTCACCCGCATGGCCCTGGAGCATGACATGATCGGCATGTGCTCCACCTCTCCCGCCGCCCACCTGCTGGCTCCCACCGGCGGCGTGGAGCCCATCCTGGACAACAACCCCTTCTCCTTTGCCATCCCCGCCGGCAAGGAGTATCCCGTGGTGCTGGACATGGCCACCTCCGTGGTCTCCAGAGGCAAGCTGGCCGCCGCCGCGAAGCGGGGCGACAAGATCCCCACCACCTGGGCCATGACCATCAACGGCGAGCCCACCGACGATCCCAAGCTGGGCTTTGACGGCATCCTGCTGCCCGTGGGCGGCTACAAGGGCTACGGCCTCACCGTCATCTCCGGCGTCATGGCGGCCATGCTCAGCAACGCCGCCCTCATGAGCAAGGATATCTGCGACTTTTACGTGGACACTACCAAGGTGCAGAACATCGGCCACCTCTTCGGCTGCCTGGACATCAAGGCCTTCTGCGATGTGGAGGACTTCAAGCACCGCATGGACGAGATGATCGACGAGATCCACAACTGCCGCAAGGCCCCCGGCGTGGAGCGCATCCTCCTGCCCGGCGAGCGTTCCGGCCGCGCCGCCGACAAGAACGCCGTGGACGGCATCCCCCTGAACAAGACCGTCTTTGAAGACATGAACGCCGTGGCCGTCAGCTACGGTCTGGAGCCCATCCAGCTCTGATCCCTTCCGGCGGGAGGGCGCGCGGCGGAACGCCGCTCTCCCGCCTCTCTCCTCTGTTCGTTCTCTGCCCTGCCTGCCGCCGCCGTCCTGCGTCCTCCCGTTGGGCAGGCGGATCTGGGGGGAAGCGTGCGCGGGAGTCTCTCCAACCGGGGTATGGGGATCTCCGGGCCACATTCCGCGCACCTGCCCAGCATACTGCGCTTCCTTGCATTGGAAAGGGGGAAGTTCTCCCGGCGGGCAGGGCAGTTTACGATATTTTCCTTCCAAAGTGAAACCCATAATGTCCTCCACCCAATGGGGAAAGGCCCGGAGCGAATGCTCCGGGCCTTTTCCTGTCCCCCTGAGGCAAAACGCGTCCGGGCCCGGAGCATCCGCTCCGGGCCCGGACGGTTGGTGTATCCGTGACG
>CAKTSC010000098.1 GCA_934597465.1 uncultured Dysosmobacter sp. | reverse complement strand
CCATGGGCCAGGACGCCACCGCCTCCTGGGCGGACGGCAAGGTGAAGGCCGAGCTGGGGGACAATCCCGACCGCACGGGCAGCTATACGTTCCATTTTGACATCCACAGCCTGAAGGACACGGACCAGCGCTACGTGCTCTCCTCCGATTTCTTCACCCAGGGCGTCTTCACGGAGGACGGCGTCTCCTATCTGGATACCGCCACCACCGCCCTGGCCGCCGCAGCGCGCTACACCGTGGACGGCAAGGTCTATGAGCCCACCGCCCAGCGCATCCTCTGCGACCTGGATGGGGACGGCGATACCGACGCCCAGGATGCCGCCGTCATCCTGGACTACGCCGCCGGGAACCGGGCGGACATCGACGGGATCGCGAACCTGGACGGGGATGGCGCGGTGACCACCTATGACGCCTACCTCCTGCTGCAGGATCTGCAGACCGGCACCATTCTGGTGAAGGGCGGCGCTTCCGTCAGCGTGGAGGTCACCATCACCCTGCCGGAGTCCCTCCGCCAGGAGCTGGACGGCAGCTATCCCAACGGCGCTTACCTGGAAGGCTACGTCTATGCCGAGCCCGTCTCCACGGAGGAGGGCGTCGTGGCCGCCACCCACTCCATCCCGGTGCTGGGCTTCTACGGCAGCTGGACGGATGCCAGCATGTATGACTGCATCACCTACACCGACTCTCTCTACGGGGACAAGACGGCCTCTTACCTGGGCTATCCCGCCACCAACAACCTCATCGTCAAGCACCCCAAGGACAGCAGCGGCTACTTCCAGGTGGGCAATCCCTACCTGCTGGAGGACACATATCCTGAGGGCCGGGCGGCCATCCGCAGCGCGGACACCCTCTATCAGTACCGCATCTCCCTGATCCGCAATGCCGCGGCCATCACCGTGCGCATCACAGATCAGGATGGGGAGGAGCTGTACCTGGGCAATCTCTTCGACCAGGCGAACAGCGCCTACTACTACACCACCAGCGGCAGTTGGACGGACACCGTCTCCACCTACACCATGAACCGCAAGGTCTCCTCCCTGGGCGTGAAGGAGGGGGATGAGATCACCGTCAGCGTGGTGGCCATCCCGGAGTACTATGAGACCGACGGCATCCTGACGGAGCAGCAGGTGGAGGATCTGATCGCCTCCGGCGCGCTGGGGGAGGGCGCTTACCTCAGCACCACCCTCACCGTGGACAATACCACCCCGGAGATGCTGAGCGCCGCCAAGGATCTGGCCGCCGGCGACCTCATCGTCCGGGCCAGGGACGACAACTACATCGCCGCCGTCAAGGTGCTGAACAGCTCCGGCAACGAGATCCTGGCCACCGCTGCCGCCTCCCAGAGCGAAAAGGGCGGCACGGCGGAGGCTGTGGTGGACCTTTCCGGCGTGAAGCTGGGCCCCACCTGCCAAGTGCTGGTGGCGGACTACGCCGGCAATGAATCCCGCTACACCGTGAACTACGGCGGCGAGCCGGAGGATTACACCGGCCAGATGTACGCCTATACCAACTCCGATTACCGCGGCGGCGGCAGCCGCTGGATGCACATTACCCCGGAGAAGCTCTGCTACAGCAGCGAGAAGAGCCTTGACGGCAGCGAGAACCTGGACTCCATGGCGCAGTCCGTCACCGCGGCGGAGTATGCCGAGGGCTACGTCTACATGGCGGCCCAGGACGGCAAGCTCTATGCCGCGCCCCAGGGCGAGTGGGGGAACTGCGTGGAGGTCGGGACCCTGAGCCCCGCCGTCACCGTGAAGGACATGGCCTATGACACCCAGGGCAAGACCCTCTACGCCCTGGACGACGCCAACAACATCTACACCGTGGACCGGGAGACGGCGCAGCTGACCCTGGCCTTCTCCGTCACCGCCACCCATCCCAAGGTCACCTCCGCCAGCAATGAAAAGTATGAGGTGCTGGCGAACCTCACCGTGGACGATGAGGGGAACTTCTATGCCGTGAACTTCGGCAGCTACAACTACAAGTCCTTCCTCTACCGCTGGACTCTGGCGGATGTGAAGGATGGAACTGCGGCGCTGGTCCCCATCAACAACGATAAGACCGGCGACAGCGGCTTCTACACCAGCTACGGCTCCCTGGCCTGGGATCACGACGCGGACGTCCTTTACTGGGCCACCGCTACGAGTGACAAGACCCCCTTTGTCGGTACCCAGCAGAACAAGCTGTTCCGCTTTGATCTGGAGACCGGCAAGGCGAGCCTGGTGAATACGGATTACTACACCAATAAGTATCCCAACATTGAGCCCAGCCAGTTCTATTGCGGCGTCACCGGCCTTTACATCGTGCCCTCCGGTGGCGGCAGCAAGATGCCCGCAGCGGAGGAAGCCAGCCGAATCTCCATCAGCCGGGAGAGCCTGTCCCTCCTCACCGGGGCGGAGTCCCAGCTGAGCGCGGTGGCCTTCCCCTGGACCCTGGCGGACAAGAGCATCACCTGGAGCAGCTCCGCGCCGGAGGTCGCCGCCGTGGAGGACGGCTATGTGACCGCCGTGGCCCCCGGTGAGGCCACCATCACCGCCACGACCAGTGCCGCCCCCAACCTGACGGCCACCTGCACCGTGACAGTGTCGGATCTGGCCCCGCTGACTCTCAGCGGCCTCCTCTATGACAAGGACAGCAAGACCCAGTGGGTGGACGTCTCCACGGCGGATCCCGCCCAGTGGACGGCCTTTGCCGAGGGCCAGGGCAGCTACTATGCCGGCGCCATGCTGGACGACATGATCTATGTCCACGACGGTGAGCGCCTGGCCCGCTTCGATCCCGACACCTACGAGGTGGAGGATCTGGGCAAGATCAGCGAGTCCTGGATCTGGTCCGACGCGGCCCCTGCCCCGGCGGATGAGAACGGCAATTTCGGCTTCCTGGTGGGCCTGTGCAACGGCGGCACCTATCTGGAGATGATCAAGCCCCAGGAGGGCAGTCTGAAGTACTTCAGCTTGACGGATCACCTGGCGGACCCCATGGCCGCCATCGCGGGGATCGGCAGCAGCACCTATCAGAACAAGTATCCGGCGGAGAACTACCTGGTGGTGACGGAGTCCGGCGTCCTCTGGTCCTTCACCCTCTATACCAAGGACGGCGGCAAGAACTATACCCTGGCGCGCAGCGAGCTGGGCCAGACGGATCTGGATCTCGGCAATGTGTCCGACGTCACCGGCGGCTCCTACGCCTCCATGTTCTGGGACGAGAGCTCCGGCTATCTGATCCTGGCGTCCTGCGCCGGGGAGACCACGGCGTCCCTCTATGCCATCGATCCCCAGCTCCTGACGGCGGCGCCCCTGGGCGACTTCGGCCAGGGCAACTGGCCGGTGGTGTCGCTCTATCAGCACACCCGGCCAACAAGCCTGACGGTGCGGCTGAAGCCCTCCTACGTCAGCGTTTACGCCGGTGACACCGTGGCCCTGGACGGCCGCGTGCTGCCCACCAGCTTCAATCCCGCCCTCACCTGGACCAGCCAGGACGAGAGCATCGCCGCAGTGGATGAAAACGGCGTTGTCACGGGCCTCCGGGAGGGAACCACGGTGATCACCGCCACCTCCGCGGCCACGGACGCAGACGGGAATCCCGCCAGCGCCCAGACCACCGTGGCGGTCAAGCCCCTGCGCCAGCTGGACGCCACCCTCAAGGCCCAGATCACGGACGAGAGCGGCAGCCACTGGGTCAGCATCTCCACGGCGGACATCGCCCATCCCACCGTTCTGGCGGACGCCAAGGTGCAGCTCACCGGCGGCGGCTACCACGACGGCAAGATCTACGGCATCGACGGCGACTATCAGGAAGCCTGCAATATCTGGATGGTGGACCCCGCTGAGAATTACCGGGAGACCCTGGGCGCGGGCTGCTCCGCCAGCTACAGCTTCCTGGATCTGGCCGGTGCCCCGGCCATGGATCTGGAGGGCACGGATAAGGACGGCAACCCCGTCACGGTCTCGGCCTTCGGCGGGCCCCTCTTCCTCTCCCAGGCCCGGACGCTGGCCTACCTGAAGGACTATGAGAAGGGGACGCTCGTCACTACCAGCTGGGATATTGCCAGCAAGTATGGAGATCTCTCCGCCCTGGCCTTCCTGGGCACCAGCCGTTATAAGAACAGCAAGGTGGATAAGCCTGCCCAGGATTACATCGGCCTCTGTGCCGACGGCCGCCTGGTGATGTTCGAGATTTTCCCCACTTACAACGCCTCGGAAGATTACATCGGCTACACCCTGCGGCAGAAGCAGCTGGGCGACGTGGGCCGGAAGTTCAGCAACGACACCGCCCTCTCCATGACCTACCTCAACGACGGCACCAACAACGGCCTGGTGGTCTCCTATTCCGACGGCCTGGCGGAGCTCTATTACATCGACCTGAGCGCCAAGCCCTATACCATGGAGAAGCTGGGCAACGTGGGCACCGCCACCGCCATTTCCGCCGTCTACTGCGATACCAACCCGGCGGAGTATCCCGGCAGCTATTCCGCCACCGCCCTGCCCGGCACGGCGGACACCGCCTCCGATGACTGCTTCCTGTCCGAGTCCCTGACCGGGGAGGAAGAGGAGCTGGCATCCACCGGCGCCGCCGCTGACAGCCGCAACGCCGCCATGGGCGGCGCCCAGGCCATCGCCGCCCAGACCCAGAAGACGGAGAGCGGCAGGGACGGCAGCCTGACCCTCACCCTGACAGAGGATACCGCCGTGACCAACGGCCTTGTGGAGATCCGCTATGACGCGGCGCTCCTGCACTATGCCGGTCTCAACGCCGGAGCGGAGACCCACGCCGTTTATGCGGATGAGGAGAACGGCATCCTCCGCTATGCCTATGCCGACGCCGATCCCATTGCCGCCGGCAGCGTCCTGGCAAGCCTCCGCTTCACCTATGACGCCAGTATGCCCCTGAGCTATGCGGCCTTTGAACTTGTGACGCGGCAGCGCGGCGGCGAGACGCAGCTGGAGGAGAAAGAGACGATCACCCTGGGCATCGGCAGATATACCCCCACGCCGGAGCCGGAGAAGCCGGTCTTCGAGGATGTCGCCGGCGATTCCCCCTACTACGACGCCATCCTCTGGGCGGCGGATCAGGGCATCACCCTGGGCGTCACCGAGACGACCTTTGCGCCCAATGCTCCCTGCACCCGGGCGCAGGTGCTGACCTTCCTGTGGCGGGCCGCCGGCTCTCCCAAGGCGGAGAGCGCGGAGAATCCCTTCACGGACGTGAGCGCTGACTCCCCCTGCTATGAGGCCATCCTCTGGGGCGTGGAGAAGGGCATCACCAAGGGCACCACGGCCACCACCTTCGCCCCCGACGCCACCATCACCCGCGGCCAGGCGGCCACCTTCCTCTACCGCTACGCGGGCTCTCCCGCTGTGGAGGAAGGCCCTGCCTTCCCGGATGTGGCGGCAGGCAGCTTCTGCGCGGAGGCTGTCGCCTGGGCGGCGGCACAGGGCATCACCCTGGGCAAGGCCGACGGCGGCTTCCATCCCGCCGATCCCTGCACCCGCGGTCAGATCGTGACCTTCCTCTACCGCAGCCTTCGGAAGTGATCCCGGAGCGGCGGAGGGACGGACCCCATCCCCGCAAATACCTGCCAAAAGGAGAGAGGACATCCGATCCGGATGTCCTCTCTCTTTCGTGCGGCGGCCGCCCCCTTGCGGAAAGCGGCAAAATGTGCTACCATCAATCCCAACGAAAGAACCGCCGCATCCGCGGCGAAAGGAGCGGAAACCATGAAATACGCCTACCGCAACGCCTGCCTGCTGGACGGCACCCGGGACATGATCCCCCGGGACGGCCTGGCCGTCCTGACGGAGGGGGAGACCATCGTGGGCATCGTGCCCCAGGAGACCGTGCCGGAGGGCTTCGAGACCGTGGATCTCCGGGGACGGTATCTGATGCCGGGGCTCATCAACCTGCACGTCCACCTGGCGGGCAACGGCAAGCCCCAGAAGAAGCAGCGGGACAACGAGAAGCTGGTCCGCCGCCTGATGGGCACCGGCCTCTCCCGGGCGG
>CAKTSC010000097.1 GCA_934597465.1 uncultured Dysosmobacter sp. | reverse complement strand
ATGCCCCCCGCCGCCCCCAGGGCCGTGGCCGCCGTGATGCGGCAGAAATCCTTCGTCCATAGCGCGTCTTTTCGCATTTCTCTCACCTCGCCTTCCAGCATAGCACACCCGGAGAGGCGAGGAAAGCCCCTTGCTTCGGGAAAATCCGTCCCGCCGAAAGGGGCTTACCACATTGTTTTCCTCAGTTGTCAGGAAAATCCTCCAAAAGCCGCACCGCCTCCCGGTACTGCCGGTTGGCCTTGTACCACTGAAGGACCCAGGGCCGGTGGAAGCGGGCGTAGCCCACCGGCAGCTCCCGCCGGATCCGCCGGAAGCAGGCCAGCAGCCGCTCCCCATACCCGGGATCGTGGAGGTAGTCCTCCCGTTCCAGGCGGCAGCGGGCCAGGGCCAGCATCTCCCGGGCCAGGCTCTCCTCCACCGGGCAGTTTTCGGCGGCGCAGAGGGGCTCCGCCCGATCCAGCACCGCCAGGGCCTCGGCCTTCCGCCCCAGCTGCTCCAGGCAGATGGCCCGCTTATGGAGGGTCATGGCGTCCCCCTCCCCCAGGGCGGTGAGCAGCGGCAGGGCCGCCGCCGCATCCCCCTGCTCCAGGAGGCTGGCCCCGCTGTTGTAGCGGATGACCCGCAGGCTCTCGGCATCCCCAATGGCCTCCGCCAGGTGCTCCGCCGCCTGGTAGTGGGAGCGCATCCGCCCCAGCTCCCCGAGGTCGGAGTAGCAGTTTCCCAGGTAGATCCGGCAGGAGAGCATCAGGCACACGTACCCCCGCTCCGCCCCGGCGGCGTGGGCCTCCGTCAGGGCCTCCACCGCCTGGGCGTAGCGGCCCCGGCGGTAGCTCTCCCGGCCGGAGAGCAGCAGGAAAAGGGGCTGGGGATCCAGGGCCAGGGCCCCGGGCCAGTCCCCCTGGAGGCAGCGCTGCATGGCCAGCTCTTCCCGATCCAGGAAGGGCTCCCAATCCTCCGGCAGGGGCTCCATCCGATCCTGCCGGAAGGCCGCCAGCAGGGCGTAGTCCACCCCCAGCCGTCCCCGGTGCAGCGCCTCCGTCCGGGGACGCAGGGCATCGAAGCGGGCGTGGAAGCCCCCGTCGTCCCCCATCCGCAGCCGCTCCCGGCACTCCCGCAGGATGGCGGCGTCGGCCCCGTCCACCTCCCAGGGGATGTCCAGCCGGGCAAAGAGCGCCCGCAGGATCTCCTCGGAGGCCTGGGCCTTCCCCTGCTCTACCTTGGAAAGGTAGGACACCGCGCAGATGCCCCGGCAGACTCCCTCCTGGCTCCAGTCCCGCCGCAGCCGCTCCCGCCGGATCAAAAGCCCGGAGATGTCCACGCCAACGCCCCCATTCTCAATTCTCAATTCTCAATTATCCATTACTTCAGCGTCACCACCGTGACGCCGCTCTCGCCCTCGCCGTAGACCCCCAGGCGGAAGCTCTTCACCAGCTTGCTCCGCTTCAGGGTCTCGTGGACAGCCTTACGCAGAGCCCCGGTGCCCTTGCCGTGGATGATGGTCACGGTCTCCAGGTGCCCCATGGCGGCGGCGGAGAGGAAGGTCTGCACGGCGCTGTCCGCCTCGATGCTCTCCATGCCCCGGATGTCCAGCTCCGAGGACGCGGCGCTGCGGAAGACGGCGGCGCCGCCGCTGCGGGCGGGCGGGGCTTTCTTCTTCTGCCCCTGCCGCTCCGCTTCCTCCACCAGGCGCACCTCGTCCGGCTTCACGGTCATCTTCAGGATGCCCGCCTTCAGGCTGAGGCTCCCGTCCTTGTTGACGGCGGTGACCTCCGCCCACTGGCGCACCCCCGGGATCTCCACCTGATCCCCTGCCCGGATGGGGCGGCTGGGCTTGGGGATGGGCTCCCGGCTCTCCTGCCGGACGCCCACGGCGGCCTCCGCCTCGTTGAGGCGGCGGCGGAGGTCAGCCTTCTCCCCGTTGTCGTCGATGGCTGTGAGGGCCGCCGCCTGGCGGCGGCGCATCTCCTCCAGCTCCGCGAAGATGGCGTCGGTCTGCTGCCGGGCGTCCTTCAGGATGCGGCGGGCCTCGGCCTCGCCCCGGCTCCGTGCGTTCTCCTTGGCCTTCTCCATCTGCTCCCGGAACTCCCGGGCCTTCCGGGCGTCCTCCTCCCGGCGGACGGCCAGGCGATCCAGCTCCTGCTCCTTCTTCTCCAGGGCCTGGCGCTTGCTCTCCAGCTGGGTGATGACATCCTCAAAGCGGACGCTCTCGCCGTTCATCTGCCGCTTGGCGTCGGCGATGACGTCCTCGCTGAGGCCCAGCCGCTGGGAGATGGCGAAGGCGTTGGACTTCCCCGGGATGCCGATGAGCAGCCGGTACGTGGGCCGCAGGGTCTCCACGTCAAACTCGCAGGAGGCGTTCTCCACCCCCGCCGTGGTCATGGCGAAGGTCTTCAGCTCCGCGTAGTGGGTGGTGGCGGCCACATGGGCCCCCGCCTGCCGCACCCGCTCAATGATGGCGATGGCCAGGGCCGCGCCCTCCACCGGATCGGTGCCCGCCCCCAGCTCGTCGAAGAGTACCAGGCTGTGTTCGTCGGCTTCCGCCAGAATGGCCACGATATTGGTCATATGTGCCGAGAAAGTAGACAAATTCTGTTCAATGCTCTGCTCATCTCCGATGTCCGCCAGCACGCTGCCGTAGACGGCCACGGCGCTCCGGTCGCCCGCCGGGATCTGCAGGCCGCACTGGGCCATGAGGCAGAGGAGCCCCAGGGTCTTCAAAGACACCGTCTTGCCGCCGGTGTTGGGGCCGGTGATGACCAGGGTGTCGAAGGTCTCCCCCAGCTGGATGTCGATGGGCACGGCCCGGGCCGGATCCAGCAGGGGATGTCTCGCCCGCCGCAGGTTCACGCTGCCGTCCTTCCGGATCTCCGGCCGGATGCCCTCCATCCGGTAGGAGAGCTCCGCCCGGGCGAAGATGCAGTCCAGCAGCACCAGGGCGTCGTAGTCCCAGCCGATATCGTCCTTGTGGGCGGCGGCGTCGGCGGAGAGCTGGGCCAGGATCCGCTGGATCTCCTTCTTCTCCTTGCCCTGGAGCTCGATGAGCTCGTTGTTGGCCTGCACCACCCCCATGGGCTCCACGAAGACCGTGGCGCCGGAGGAGGAGATGTCGTGGATGAGGCCGGGCATATCCGCCTTGCACTCCGCCTTCACCGGCACCACGAAGCGCCCGTCCCGCTGGGTGATGAGGCTCTCCTGCAGAATTTTACTATAGCTGGGGGAGGAAATAATTTTCTGCAAGATCTGCCGGCTCTTGGCCTGGGCCTGCCGCATGTGCCGCCGGATGTCCGAGAGCTCCGGGGACGCCGTGTCCGCGATGGTGTCCTCGTCCAGAATGGCGCTCTTGATCTTCTCCTCCAGGAAGCGGTTGCCGTGGAGGGAGTGGAAGAGGTGGTCGATGGCGCTCTTCTCCCCGGCCTTGTCGTTGAAGTAGTCCCGGGTGCGGCGGGCGGAGGTCAGAAGCCCCGCCACCGTCAGTAGCTCGATGGTGCTGAGGCAGCCGCCCCGATCCGCCCGATCCAGGATCTCCCGGACGGGCTTCACCCCGGAGAAGCCCGGGCTCCCCCGCAGGGCCATCATCCGCCGGGCGGCCTCGGTCTCCTCCTGCAGCCGCTCCACGTCCTCGATGTCCGTCTCCGGCCGCAGGGCAAGGCACCGCCGCTTGGCCTCGTCGCTGACAGCCTGGGCGCTGAGCATTTCCAGCACCCGGGGCAGCTCCAGCGTCCGCAGCGATTTCTCAAATAACTCGCTCATAGTGTATTTCTCCTGTAAAGTCAATTTCCTTTACGTTTGTTGTTTTTCAGTCTTCCCACGGCTCATCCAGCACGAAGGGCAGGTGCAGGAACGCATCCATCTGAACGTCCCCCGCCGTGGGGGGCATCCGACGGCAGAAGGCCACCCGCAGTCCCGGCGCCTGCGGATAGGGGGCCCTATCCGCAGGCGTTCGCATCAGCTCCCCGGGAAAGTCATACCAGACCCGGTAATCGCAGCACCCGTCCGGCCCCAGCGGCCCGCTGACCAGCGCTTCCGTGGGGCAGCGGATGTCCAGTCCCAGCCGCCGGAAGAAATCCCGGGTCTCCCCCGGCAGCGTCTCCACCGCCGCGAGAAAATTCCGGCAGCTCTGGCAGCCGCAGAGATACGGCACCTTGCCCCGGGCATTCTCCGCCGGATCCGTCCGCAGACGCCAGTCCCCCAGGACAAACAGCATGCGTTTCCGCTCCCTTTCGTAGAATTTCCGCCCGATATGACAGGATGTATTAACCTTCCATCCCCCGGAGGGACTTATAGTAGTCCAGGGTCCGGAAGCCCCGCTCCAACTGGGCCAGGGTGAAGGCCTCCGCCGCCGCGCTGAGCCGCCGCAGTGACTCTTCCCCCAGGGTGAAGCCGTAGAGCCGCTTGGGATCGCCGTAGAGCACATGCCGGGCCGCCGCCAGGGCGTCGCCGTCCAACGGCATCCCGGCCCCGCCAGAGCCGCAGCGGCGGCAGCGGAGCACCCCGCTCCCCAGGTCCAGCACCGGCTCCTCCGGCTCCGCCTTGCCGCAGAAGGCGCAGCCCTCCAGCAGCGGCTCGTAGCCTGCGAGACTCATGGCCCGCAGCTCAAAGGCCGCCCGCAGCAGCTCCGGCGGCCGCCGGAAGTTCTCGATGGCGTAGAGCCCGTTCAAAAGGTGCCGAAGAAGCTCCCCGCTCTCCTCCCCCTCCGCGGTCAGGGCCTCGGTGAGCTCGGCAAAGTAGCAGCCGAGGGACAGCCGCAAAAAATCCTTCCCCAGCCCGGAGAAGAGTTCCTTCGTCTCCGCCTCGTTGGCGTAGTACCAGTCCCCCCGGTGGTAGAGGCTCCAGTCGGAGTAGGCCAGAAGCCCCGCCGCCGCGGCGTAGCGGCAGCCCTTGCGCTTCACGCCCCGGGCGATGACGGGGATCTTCCCGTGCTCCGCCGTCAAAAGCGTCAAAATTTGGTCTGCCTCCTTGGTATCCGTCCGGCGGAGCACCACGCCGGAGGTCAGCAGATAGGGGGACGCGGACATGGCTCTCACCGCCTAAGTACAGATGGGGGAAAGGGGAAGCCCACAGGCTTCCCCCTCGCCGTCACCGCGCGTCTTGCCGCTCCGCGCGGTAGAGCAGATACGCCAGGGGCTCCCCGGTCTCCCGGAACAGCGCCCAGCAGGACGAGGTCTCCACGCTCACCGCCTCCCTCCGCCCATAGCATATGGAGGAAAGCGTCGTTTATCGCCGGAAATTTCTTACTCGTCGTAGCCGAAGGTCCGGACCAGCCCGGCGTTCTCCCGCCAGTTCTCCTTCACCTTCACCCAGGTCTCGAGATAGATCTTCGTCCCCATGAATTTCTCCATGTCATGGCGGGCCAGGGAGCTGATCTTCTTCAGCATGGCCCCCTGCTTGCCGATGATGATGCCCTTGTGGCTGGCCTTCTCGCAGTAGATGACGGCGTCCACATCCACCACGCCGCTGTCCCGCTCGGAGAACTTGGTGATCTCCACCGCCGCCCCGTGGGGGATCTCCTTATCGAGGCAGAGGAGCATCTTTTCCCGGAGAATTTCCCCGATGACCTGCCGCTCCGGCTGGTCGCTGGTCTCCCCGTCCGGGAAGAGCTGGGGGCCGGGGGCCGCGAACTTCTGCAGCTCCGCCATCAGTTCAGAAAGGCCGTCCCCGCTGTGGGCGGAGATGGGCAGGATGGCGGCAAAGCCGTCCCAGGCCTCGTTGTAGGCCGCGATCACCGGCAGCAGCTCCGCCGGCTCCACGGTGTCGATCTTGTTGATGCAGAGGATGCAGGGGATCTTCTCCTCCCGGATGCGGCGGATCAGCGCCAGCTCCGGGGCTCCCACGTGGGCGATGGGCTCCACCAGCAAGAGGGCCGCATCCACGTTGGAGAGGCTGGCGGTGACCACCTTCACCATGTAGTCCCCCAGGGCGGATTTCGGCTTGTGGAGGCCCGGCGTGTCCATCAGGACGAACTGGGTGTCCCCCCGGTTCACCACGCCGCAGATGCGGTTGCGGGTGGTCTGGGGCTTGTTGGACACGATGGCGACCTTCTCGCCGACCAATGCGTTGGTGAGGCTGGATTTCCCCACGTTGGGCCGCCCGCAGACGGTGACCATGGCGGTTTTCG
>CAKTSC010000096.1 GCA_934597465.1 uncultured Dysosmobacter sp. | reverse complement strand
GTGATCGACCATCGAAAGGAGCCAGTGCCATGAAGCTTGCCAACGCCCTCTCCCAGCGGGGAGAGCTGCAGACCCACATCCGCCAGCTGGAGAGCCGCCTGATGAACAACGCCCTGGTGCAGGAGGGCGAGGAGCCCGCCGAGGATCCCATGGAGCTCCTCACGGAGCTCCGGGCGGACTACGCGCGGCTGGAGACGCTGATCTCCGCCATCAACCGCACCAACGACCGCACCTCCGCCGGGGAGGGGAAGAGCCTCTCCGACCTGCTGGCGGAGCGGGACTGCCGCCGGGGCCGTCTCGCCGTGCTGCGGAACTTTCTGGACAGCGCCAGCGCTACCGTCTCCCGCCGCACCGTGGGGGAGATCCGGATCCGCAGCAGCGTCAACGTCCGGGAGCTCCAGCGGGACGTGGACGCCCAGGCCAAGGCCCTGCGGGAGCTGGAGGAGCGCGTCCAGGAGCTGAACTGGACGACGGAGCTGCTGGAAAACTGAGAGAACTTCGCCGAAGCGCCGCGCCGGGGCCTCCCGGCGCGGGGAACAGCGGGGAAGGCGGACGCCAAGCCCCTTCGCGCCCGGGGCACCCGAAAGGGCGCGGCAGATTGGGAGCCGCCGGGGCGCGGTGAGCGGGTCCGAATCCCGCGCAGCAGGAAAACGCCCGGCACACGGCACACCCGCAGAGAAACCGCGTACTGTTACCACCGCGGCGTCGATTTCCCGCAGGGCGGGACTGGGGCACACTTCGGCAGACAGCGGCAGGCCCGGCGGGGCCTGCCTTCTCCCCTCTTTGGGGAGCATCACCCCCCGGAGGGGGGAACGGAAAGGATCATCCTATGGAGCGCTATACCCTTCTCACCGCGGACATGGACGGAACCGTCCTCAACTCCCGCAAGGAGTTGACCCCCGCCACGGCGGAGGCCATCCACCGGGCTCTCGGCCAGGGCTGGGAAGTCCTATTCGCCACCGGGCGGTGCCTGGCCGAGGTGCGGCCCTACCTCGTGGATTTCCCGGATATGCACTACCTCCTCTGCCACAGCGGCGCCACGGTGACGGATCTCCGCACCGGGGAGGATATCTGCGCCGTCCCCATCCCGCCGGAGACCGTCCGGGCCGCATTGGCCGCCGGGGCGGACGCCGACGCCGCCCTGGTCTTCTTCATCGGCGGCGAGCTCTACATCGAAAAGCGCTTCCGGGGCCGGATGGAGTACTTCGGCTGCCAGTGCTTCGAGGCCCTGTACGAGCGCTGCGCCCACTGGGTGGACGACCGGGAGGCCCTGCTGGCGGAGCGCATCGGCGATGTGCGGAAGCTGAACTTCTTCTTCCACCGCCGCGAGGAGTGGCTTCGCTGCGGGGAGCGCTTCCGGGCGCTGCCGGTGGAGTACGCCTCCGGCATCCCCAACAACTTTGAGATCACCGCCTCCGGCGTCAGCAAGGGCGAGGGGCTGCGGCTCCTCTGCCGCCGCCTGGGGCTGGACATCCGGCAGACCGTCGCCTGCGGGGATGAGGGCAACGATGTCTCCATCCTCCGGGCGGCGGGCCTGGGCGTGGCCATGGGCAACGCCACCGCCGAGGCCAAGGCCGCCGCCGACGTGGTGGTGGCCGACTGCGACCACGACGGCGTGGCGGAGGCCATCCACCGCTTCCTGGGCCAGCCCATCCGGGGGGAGAGGAAGGCATGAAGACCGTCACCCTCTATACCGACGGCGCCTGCTCCGGCAATCCCGGCCCGGGGGGCTGGGGGGCCATCCTGATGTACGGGGAGCATCGGCGGGAGCTCTCCGGCGGGGAGAAGAGCACCACCAATAACCGCATGGAGCTTACCGCCGTCATCGAAGGTCTGCGGCTTCTGAAGGAGCCCTGCGCCGTGGAGCTCTGGAGCGACTCCAAGTATGTCATCGACGCCCTGGACAAGGGTTGGGCCCGCTCCTGGCAGCGGCGGGGCTGGGTGAAGAGCGACAAAAAGCCCGCCCTGAACCCGGATCTCTGGGAACAGCTCCTGGCCCTCTGCGATACCCACGCCGTCCGCTGCCACTGGGTGAAGGGCCACGCAGAGAACCCCTTCAACAACCGCTGCGACGAACTGGCGGTGGCAGAGAGCAGGAAGTTCCGGTAATTGCGGCGGCCCTGCCGCTGGGGGGGGCAGGTGATGACCTGCGGCATTTTGGCCCCGGGCTGGGGCCGGGAGGGCCCGCCGTTCCGGCGGGGAGGATAGTACCGAGGAAGCTCGGCAGCTTGCGAGAGGGTATTCTTTCCGAATTGAAAGAATACCCCCTCGCGCTCCCCAAGAAAAATTGTCAGGGGGGATTTCGATTTCCCCCCTGACAACCCCCTTGAAACGACCAAAGGGAGGGGGCCTGCGGGCCCCCTCCCTTTGGAATCCCGCCCCGGGGCAGGGGCTTCCGCATGGGACGGTTTCCGTGCGGACGCTTCGCTGCGCACGGGGTGGGGATGGGACGGGCATTGAATGGGAACCCAATCAACCAACGGGGCGAAATTTGTGATACTCCCTGCTTCTCTTTCTGCGCCGCTCGCTTCGCTGGCGCTGGCGGGGTGGTTGCGGGGCCTCATTCTCCATTGTCAATTCTCAATTATCAATTTGTCCTTCTGTCGGCCTGGTCTTCCATCGGAGCGCGGGGGCTCTGCCCCACGGAACTCCCCGTCAGCAAAAATCGTCTCCCAGTTCACAAACTGTTTACAGGGGAATCATAATTCTGCAAAAATTCCTTGGTATCTTAAGAATCAGCAAAGGGGTTCTCCCAGCCCTGATGCTCCCTCTCTCTCCTAAAATCATACCGAGGAAAGCCCCCTGCCGTTTTGGCAGGGGGCTTTCTGCCGCTTGGGGAGGGGATGCGGGAGGAAGAGGGGGCTGCCGCTGTCCTTCCGAGGGGGGCGGAGCGGGGGATCCGGGGGCTGGGCGCGGCGGAAATGGCGCTCCCCTTCCCCGCCAGGGAATTTTTTCCGCCGCGGGAGGCCGTGCCGCTGATGCCGGGGATGCGTCCCTTCCCTGCCGGGGAGAAAATTTTTCCGCCGGGGGAACATGGGGGCGGGCCCCGGCGTTTTCTCAGTGAAAGCGCGTTTTCCGGCCCGGGAGGGCCGGGGCCTGCGGGCCCGATCCAAAGGAAAGGAGGGGGAGCATGGAGGAATACCTGCGCCGCAGCATGGAGCGCCACGGCGGGAGCGTCTACCGTCTGGCCCTCTGCCGGCTGCGGAGCATCCCGGACGCCGAGGATGTCTGCCAGGACGTTTTCCTGCGGCTGCTGCAGAAGGGCGACCCCGCCTGGGACGGGGAGCGCACCAAGGCCTGGCTCCTGCGCTGCACCCTGAACCGCTGCGCGGACGTGGGCCGCTGGCGGCAGCGGCGGCCTGCCGCCTCCTGGGAGGCGCTGCCGGACATTCCCGGCGAGACGGCGGAGGAGGCCCGGGCCCTGTGGGAGGCCGTGGGCCAGCTGCCGCCCGCCCAGCGCAGCGCCATCCACCTGCACTATGCGGAGGGCTACTCCACCGGGGAGATCGCGGCGATCCTGCGCGTCCCGGCGGCCACCGTCCGCACCCGGCTCTTCCGGGGCCGGGCAAAACTGAGAGAACTGTTAGGAGGAGACTATGAGCTATAAGGAATTCTGGGACGGCGTCCCCTTCCCCCGGGAGCTGGAGAGCCGCATCCTGCGGGCGGCGGAGGCGGAGAGTGCCCGCCGCGCCTTCCCCTGGCGCAAGACCTTCCGGGCGGCGGCCTGCGCCCTCTGCGCCCTGGCGCTGGTGCTGGGCACCGTCCGCGTCACCCATCCGGCGGAGGGCGGCGTGGCTTTGACCTACGACTTCGCCCTGCGGGCCTGCGCCGCCGACGAGACGGCGGTGAACGGCTGCCTGGCCTTCCTCCCCGGCGAGGGGAAGACGGAGGGCGGCGTCACCTACACCGGCTGCCTCTTCCGGCTGGAGGGGGAGGGCATCGAGACCCTGACCCTGACGGTGGAGACCGGGGGCCTCTACCGGGACGGATCCTTCACCGACCTGGGACAGAGTCTCACGGAGGACTATGATCCCGAGGCCCGCTACGGCTTCTGCCTGCCGGAGGGGACGGAGCTCTCCGCCTTTGACGGTACGGCCCTCACCGTCACCGTTACCTTTGCCGACGGCACGGAGCGGAGCCAGCGCTATCCCCTGCGCCAGGAGCAGCTGCTGGCCGTCCCGGCGGCGGAGGGGCAGGCCTACCGCCCGGCCCTGGCCGGGGAGGAGGGCGGCGAGAGCGCCCTCTACGCCGCCTCCCCCGAGAGCCGCTTCCTCCTCTGGCCGGTGGAGGGGGCGGGGGCCGTCCGCCTGAGCCAGGACTTCGGCGGGCGGGTGGATGTCCCGGCATCCATTGAGACGCAGAACGGCGTCTGGGCAAATGTGGGCTTCGATGCCCGTATTGAGACGGCGGAGGACGGCGAGACGGCGCTGGTGGTCACCTACCATGCCGCCATCGACATCCCCGGCGAGAGCGGCACCCCTATTCTGGCGGCGGCGGACGGCACCGTCCGGGAGGTGGGCTTTGACGCGGAGCGGGGGAACTACCTGATCCTCGACCACGGCGGCGGCCTTACCACCCTTTACGCCCAGTGCCGGGAGAGCCTGGCGGCGGAGGGCCAGTGGGTCTTCGCCGGGGACACCGTGGCGGAGATGGGAAGCACCGGCCTCTCCACCGGCCCCCACCTGCACTTCGCCGTCCTGCAGGACGGCGTGGAGCAGCCCCCCCTCCCCTACTTCGACGCGGCCACCCGGGCCCAGCTCTATCCCGAGGGGTGAAGTCCCTGAAAAACAGCAGTGCCCTCCGGCTCACGCCGGAGGGCGTTCCCTTTTTCAGAGCGGAAGACAGCGCCGCCGGAGCAGCTGCTGGGCGAATTCCTCCGTGGCTTCCCGGCAGAACCGGCCCGCCTGGCGGCCTAGCTGGCTTTCGGGGTGATCCTGTACCCATGCTTCCTCCAGGTCAGTGAGGAGCTGCCAGAGGAGCTCCCGGAAGAGCTCGCTGTCCAGCGCTTCCCCGCGGTGCTCCGCCAGGGCCTGGGTCCAGTAGAAAAGCTCCCGCCGCAGGGTATACATGGCGGCGCGGAAGGGTTCCGCTTTCATGGAGTCCATCATGCGCTCCGCGGTAAATTCCGTGGGAAGCTCCAGCGTCTGAATGGCCCAGTCCAGAAAGGTCAGCCCCTCCCGATCCGCCAGGGACTCCGGGCTCCCTGCGGTGGCGTAGAGGGCGAAGAGGAGCAGGAGCACGGCCAGCTCTTCCATGTCCGCCGGTGCGTCCGGCTCCGGACAGAGATTCCCGGCGATCCCCAGGAGCTCCTTCCCGGTCAGCACCGGGATCCCGCTGTCAAACCAGATGCCCGCGTCCCGATCCTCCCTGGATTCCTCCCGCCAGTGCCCCCGGGCTTCCCGGATGGCGTCGTTCACCTGCTGCTCCAGGGCCCGCAGGCCGTCCCAGGGGTCGGGCTCCTCCCCGTCCGGCAGCTCCTCCGGTTCCTCGATATCCTCCGGAACCTCAACGTCCAAGTCCTCGGCGATCTCGCCGCAGGCCGGGACGCTTTGCGGGGATCCCTCCCAGGGGTCGGGTTCCTCCTCCGGCTCCTCCGCGAACGCCTCCAGCAGCTCATCCAGCTCCTGGGACGCGGCACGGCAGCGGCGGGCGCGCTCATCCTCCGCAGCGAACCTCTCGAACAGATCCCAGCTGAGGAAGGCCTCCAGAGTATTCCATTTCTTCGGGTCAAAGCAGGCCAGCGGGTCAAACATGGCGAACGCTCCCTTCCCCCGGCGGCTCCGGGATGCTTTCAGGATAGAGGAAGAACTGTCCCATAAACCGGACAGAAGCACCCTCTCCCGCCGGGCGGGAGAGGGTGCTTTGATTACTTATAGTAATCCGTTCCGTCCTCAATGACGATGGGTAATCCGTTGTGGTAGAGGGGCATGGTCTGGAACTTGAAGCGGCTGGCGGCGTGCTTCTGGTCGATCTGGGCCCGGATCTCCGGATCCGCCTTGCCGGTACGGATGTACTCGTTGACGGCGTGGTAGGAAAAGCCCAGGTTGTCCTCGTCCGTCAGGCCGGTGAGACCGTCGGAGGGGGGCTTCAGCAGGAACTTCTCCGGCAGGCCCAGCTCCCTGCCCAGGGCGATGAC
>CAKTSC010000095.1 GCA_934597465.1 uncultured Dysosmobacter sp. | reverse complement strand
CTCAGCTACCGGGCGGAGGATGTGCCTATGGAGACGGCGGAGGAGCTCCAGGCCCTGCTGGATCAGATAGACGCCACGGTGGCGGACAACATCGAGGTGACGCTCTACCTCCCGGCCGTGACCTATGACCGGTCCATCTCCATGAACCACTCCTGCTGCCTGCTGGGCTCTCTGGAGGGGGAGACCGTTTTCACCCAGCCCGTCACCATCCACGACGGCAAGGGGGCGGTGGTCTCCTTCCAAAACCTGATCTTCGCGGGCAGCGGTACGGGCACGGCCCTTGCCACCGGGCAGGCGGTGTATCTCTATAACTGCCTCTTTGAGAACTGGGAGGTGGGCATTGCCGCCCTGGACGGCTCCTGGGCCACGCCCCAGGACTGCACCTTCCGGAATAACGGCGTGGGCTTCCGGATGGACACCTGGACGCACAGCTACGCCAGCCCCAGCTACCTCAGGAACCGCTTTGAGGGCAACGGCACGGGCATGGCCATCGAGGGGTTGGGCGGGGACTGGGTGCTGGATCTCGCTGGCTGCGTCTTCACCGGCAACGGGATCGACATCGACAACCGCGTGGACTACGCGCTGGATCTCTCCCAGGCGACCTTTGAATAATGCGGACGGCCGGGCCGCGGGGAGCGATCCCCGCGGCCCAGCTTATCTCCCTTACCGGCGGGCCGGACGGGGAAACGGCGCGCCGGGAGCCGGGCTGTACGGGAAGGGAGGACGGCGCCCGGCGGGAAAACTTTCCCGCCGGGGTTCCCACCCCCTGTCCCGGCGGATATACTGGGGCAGGGAGAAGGGAGCGTGACGGGAATGTTTCGTGGGAACGGCGGCGGATACCTCATCGGGATCTTCGGCATCGCCCTGGGGGCGGGGATCCTCATCGCGGCTATCTTTCCGGTGGGGGCGCTGCTCTTTCTGGTGGCCTTCCTTCTCATCGCCTGCGGCTGCGGCTGCTGCCGCCGCCGGTGAAGGGAGGTTCGGGTACCATGCGGATCATCGTCTGGAAGTCCCCCAAGGCCCTGCGGGGGCTGCTGCGCAGGCTCTTTCATCAGGAGGAGGGATGAGATCCCTCCTCCTTCCCGTTTCCGGCATACCCGCCCGCTCTGGCGCATAAGCTCTCAGCAGGACATACCAAGGGGAAAGGATGGATGCAGGAATGGAATTGGAATGGAAGAAAAGCACCCTGGACGCCTTTGCCATCGGGGCGGAGCAGGCCGTGACCCAGGAGGAGACGGCGGAGACCGTGGTACCGGACTACTGCCCGGACATCGCCCGGATCATTGACGCGGAGGGCAGGGCCTTCCTGCACCGGCGGGAGGTCTCCGGCGGCCGGGCGGAGGTCAGCGGCGTGGTGCGCCTGACGCTGCTCTACGTTCCGGACGGGGAGGGCGGCATCCGGAGCCTGGCCCTCTCCCTGCCCTTCACCGCCCAGGCGGAGGGAATGGGGGAGGCGGTGTGCCTCCTGGCGGAGGCGGGGGTGGAGAGCCTGGAGACCCGGCTCCTGAATCCCCGGAAGGTCTTTACCCGCTGCCGCCTGACGGTGCGCGTGAGCCCCTGCCGCCCCGCGCCGCTGCAGTTTTCCAGCGACGTCAGCGCCCCGCCGGAGCTAGGGCTGGAGAAGCGGCAGGAGTGCCGGAAGACCACCCTCCTGACCCGGGTGGCGGAGAAGGACTTCACCTTTTCGGACACCTGGGGCCTCTCCGCCGGGCGGGAGGGGGCGGCGGAGATCCTGGCCGGCCGCTGCACCCCCCTGGTAGGCGA
The DNA here is from genome assembly GCA_934597465.1 of uncultured Dysosmobacter sp. Taxonomy (GTDB): domain Bacteria; phylum Bacillota; class Clostridia; order Oscillospirales; family Oscillospiraceae; genus Oscillibacter. Next base: position 4,392 of record CAKTSC010000095.1, on the reverse strand, counting down.
CTGCAAACTTCTGGGGGGAAAGCTTCTGGTGAAGGGCGCCTTCTCCCTCTCCGTCCTCTACCGGACGGCGGGGGGGAAGTGCTGCTCCGCTGCGGGGGAGCTGCCCTTCTCGCAGATCCTGGAGCTGGGGGGCGAGGAGCCGGAGGCCACCGCCGAAGTCCGCCTGCAGCTCAGCGGCTGTGATATCCAGCTGGCCGCCGGGGAAGGGGAGGGGCGGAGCCTTTCCGTGACGCTGTCCCTCCATGCCGTGGCCCTCCTCCGCCGGGAGGTGGAGCTGACGCTGCTGCGGGATCTTTACAGCACCGCCTATGAGCTCAGCTACGAGGCCGAGCCCCTGCTGCTGACGGAGTACGAGGACTTGGGCGTTCGCCGCCAGAGCGTCCGGGAGCTGCTGGAGGTCGGTGTGGTAGCGGAGACGCTGCTGGATGTCTCCGTCCGCTGCGGTGCCGTGACGGCGCTGCGGGAAGGGGAGGGCGGCAGCCTTCGCTGCACCTGCCGCATCCGGGCCCTCTACCTGGACGAGGGCGGCGCACCCCTGGCGGCGGAGCGCAGCGTGGAGGTGAGCTGCCCCATGGACTGGCCGGAGGACGGCCGCCTGGAGGCCACGGTCTGCTGCCCGGAGGAGCCCCAGGGGAGCCTGGGGGAGCGGGGCATCGAGCTGCGGTTCGCCCTGGAGTTCCGGGCCCAGTGCTGCCGGACGCGGAAGCGGGCCAGCATCGCCGCCGCCCACTGGGAGGAGACGCCGCTGGAGCTTGCGGGCCTGCCGTCCCTGGTGCTGCGGAGCCTGGGGCCGGAGGAGGAGCTGTGGGATCTCGCCAAGCGCTGCCGCAGCACGATCCCCGTGATCCTGGCGGCCAACGGCCTGGAGAGTGAGGAGGACGCCCACACGGGGCAGCTCCTGCTGATCCCCCGGCGGCGGGTCTGAGCGCGGGAAATGGGTGCGGCCGCTCCTAAAGGCAAAAAGTATCCGGCAAGGGAAACTCCTTGTCGGATGGCAGAAACAGCGGAAAGTGCCGCGCCCGATCCCGGGCGCGGCGCTTTCTTCTTACTGCTGGGCGAAGCGGGAGAGGAAGTGCTTCGTGCGCTCCTCCCGGGGGTGGTCGATGACCTCCCGGGCGGGGCCCTGCTCCACGATGACGCCGCCGTCCATGAAGATCACCTGATCCGCCACGTCCCGGGCGAAGGCCATCTCGTGGGTGACGATGATCATGGTGGTCTTCTGTTGAGCCAGAGACCGGATGACCTTCAGCACCTCGCCGGTGAGCTCCGGATCCAGGGCGGAGGTGGGCTCGTCGAAGCAGAGGATGTCCGGCTTCAGAGCCAGGGCCCGGGCAATGGCCACCCGCTGCTGCTGACCGCCGGAGAGCTGGTGGGGGTAGTGCTCCGCCCGGTCGGCAAGGCCCATCCGTCCCAGGAGCTCCCGGCCCTCCTGCAGGATGGCGTCCCGGCTCTCGTGGTTTTCCTTGGCCATGAGCTCCCGGGCCAGGGTGACGTTCTGCAGGGCCGTATACTGGGGGAAGAGGTTGAAGGACTGGAACACCAGGCCGAAGTGGAGCCGCCGCTGGCGGATCTCCGCCTCGGAGGGGCGGCGGGTGTCCTCCGCGTCAAAGAGCGTCTCGCCCCGGACGGAGATCACGCCCTTGTCCGGGGTCTCCAGAAAGTTCAGGCAGCGGAGCAGGGTAGTCTTACCGCTGCCGGAGGAGCCGATGATGGAGAGGGCCTGGCCCTCCTCCAGGGAAAAGCTGATATCCCGCAGCACCTGGGTGCCGCCGAAGTGCTTCTCAATGTGCTGTACGTCCAGGATCGCCATGGTATGTCCCCCTTTCAGCGGAAGTAGCTGAGCTTGCGCTCAATGAAGTGGAAGAGGATGGTGAGGATGCCCACGAAGGCCAGGTAGAAGACCGCCGTGTAGAAGAGGGGCCAGGTGATGCCAGCGGATTTCATGAAGGCCTCACCGGCCTTGGTGATCTCCGTGATGGCGATGACCCGGGCCAGGGAGGTGTCCTTCACCAGGGTGATGACCTCGTTGGACATGGGGGGCACGATGCGCTTGACCATCTGCAGCAGTGTGACCTTGAAGAAGATCTGGCTCCGGGTGAGGCCCAGGACCTGCCCGGCCTCCCGCTGCCCGGCGGGGACGCCCTCGATACCGCCCCGGTAGATGACGGAGAAGTAGCAGGCGTAGTTGATGACGAAGGCCAGGGTGCAGGCGAACATCCGCCCGTCGGAGAAGGCGTTCCAGGGGTTGGCCTTGAACCACATGCCGGGGCCGTAGAAGATGATGATGAGCTGCAGAATCAGCGGTGTGCCCCGGATGACCCAGACGATGAGGTTCGTCAGGGCGCTGATGGGCCGGAAGGCGGCCAGCGCCCGCCACACGCCGCCGGGGGTGCCCTTGCCCCGGAGCAGGAAGCGGAAGGGGGCCCACTTGTTCATGGAGCCGAAGGCCACCACCAGGCCCAGCGGCAGGGCGAAGAGCAGCGTCAGGAAAAAGAGCTTGGCAGCCTCGCCGCAGCCCTGCAGGATGGAGAGGGTAACAGTCCAGAACATGGGTCATTCTCCTTCAAAAGCGTGATGCCCCATCGCCGCCCAAAGGCAGAGAGCGGGTGCTCTCTGCCTTCGCGGCGATGGAAAGTCGTTTTCTTGGTTGGCGGAAAGGGGATTTACTTGGTGATGACCACCTGGGCGTTCTGGCAGTAGGCGTTGGTGCACTCCATGGCCTCCATCACGGCGTCGGTGAGGGTCATGCCGTTCCAGACCACGTCGATGGTCTTGCCGTTGAGCTCGAAGACCTTGTTGTCCCACTCGATCTCTACGAACTGGATCTCAACGCCCAGCTTCTCTGCCACAAGCTTTGCCATGTCGGCGTCAAAGCCGATCCACTCGCCGCTGCCGGCCGTCTCCTCGTAGTCCATGGGGGCGAAGTTGGTGATGCCGACGATCAGCGTGCCCTTGTCCTGGATGTAGGCCACGTCGCTGTCCGCCTCAGAGGCGGTGAACTCGCTGGTCTCCTGGGGGAGGAGGGCTTCCTGCACGCCGTAGGTCTCAGCGATGGTCTGCATGGTACCGTCGGCGTAGGCCTCGCCCAGAACGGCGTTGATGTAGGAGGCCAGGTCGCTGCCCTTGCGGCAGCCGATGCCGTACTCCTCGGAATTCAGCTTCTGGTCGGTGACCTTCAGGTCGGGATAGCTGGTGCCCTCGCCCACCATGGCGCCGGCCATCAGCAGGTCGATGATGGCGGCATCGGCGGTACCGGCCTCCACCTCCATCAGGGCCTTGGCCTGGGAGTCCACAGAGACCACATCGAAGCCGTTCTCCTTGGCAACCTCCTCCCCGGCGGAGCCGGCCTCCACGGCGTAGGTCAGGGCGGTATCCTCGCCGCTGCCGGCGCTGCCGGAGCCGGAGGACGCGGCGGGGGTATTGCTGTTCCCGCAGGCGGCCAGGGAAAGGGTCATCACACCGGCAAGAGCCAGCGCCATCAGTTTCTTCATCATGTTATGTTCCTCCTTGTCTACGGCGGTGCCGTATCATTTATTACATTAGCAGTTTACCACGCTAATTCGTTGCTTGTAAAGTGGGAAAATTGAAGAAACCAAACAAAATCTACCGAGCAAAACTGGATATTCTGCACAAAACCGGGGTTGCGCGGCGGAAGAGCCCCCCCTCCGCCGGCCCCTCCAGGCCGGACATGGCGGCATACTTGCCCACCAGGAAACATAGGATACAGCATCAGCATGGAGCGCGGAAAGGGACGGGATACTATGACAAACACATCTATCTACCAGAGCATCGCCACGCGGACGGCGGGCGACATCTACATCGGCGTCGTGGGCCCGGTCAGAACGGGGAAGTCCACCTTCATCAAGCGTTTCATGGAGACGCAGGTCATCCCCCACATTGACAACGTCTACCGCCGGGAGCGGGCCCGGGATGAGCTGCCCCAGAGCGGCTCCGGTCGGACGATCATGACGGCGGAGCCCAAATTCGTGCCGGAGGAGGCCGCCCAGGTGACGCTGGAGGGGGGCGCAGCGGTCTCCGTCCGCCTCATCGACTGCGTGGGCTACATGGTGCCCGGAGCCATGGGCCAGCTGGAGGGGGACGCCCCCCGGATGGTCACCACCCCCTGGTTTGACCATGAGATCCCCATGACGGAGGCGGCGGAGACCGGTACCCGGAAGGTCATCCGGGAGCACTCCACCATCGGCATCGTCATCACCACCGACGGCAGCATTGCGGGCATCCCCCGGGAGGACTACCGGGAGCCGGAGGAGCGGGTCATCCGGGAGCTGCAGGAGCTGGGGAAGCCCTTCCTCGTCCTGCTCAACTGCGAGGAGCCGAAGTCGGAGCGGGCCCGGGCCATCGCCGGGGAGATCCGCCAGCGCTGCGGTGTTG
>CAKTSC010000094.1 GCA_934597465.1 uncultured Dysosmobacter sp. | reverse complement strand
CAACAGCGCCTCCAGACCTGGCAGCTCCCAGCCGGGCCGCAGCAGTGCCTGGCTCAGCAGCCGGGGCAGGGCGGGATCCCGCCCCTGAAAGAGCCGCCGCAGGCAGGGCAGGCTCCCCAGCTGGGCACCCGCCCGCAGCTCCTCCGGGGAGAGGGGCAGCTCCGCCTCCAGCATCATGTCATAGCACTCCGCCGTCCCCTGCCAGGGGCTGTTCTGCCGCAGGAACTCCGCGCAGGGGCGGGTGTCGATGCTGGCGTCCCGCATGGCCCGGTACAGCAGCAGCCCCGCGTCCAGGGAGGGGAGCTCCGTCAGCACCCGCAGCTCGTTGCGCAGGGCCTCCGGCTCCTGGGCCGCCCAGTGGGCCCGCAGATAGGCCAGGCGCTGGGGCAGCGGATCGCCGGGATGGCTCCCGGCCTCGCCGGTCTCGGAGACCTCCCCCGGCGTCTCCTCCGGGCCGCCGGGAAGGGCGTCCTCCGCCGGAAACTCGGCCCAGCCGCCGTCGCTGCGGCGGAAGCGCCGCCCCGTCCGGCGGATGGCCTTCAGCTCCCGGATGGCGTAGCGGTTGCCCTGGTGGCGCAGGGCCAGCAGCCCCTCCAGGTAGAAAAGGCTCTCGGGGAAGTAGGACTCCGCCAGATCCAGATAGGCCGCCGCCTCGCTGTCCTGCCGCTCCGGCCAGGGATAGACCTGGGGCCCCCGGGGCAGCGGGCCCTCCTCCAGGGGCAGCCCCGCGGCCTTGGCCGAGAGCTGCCGGAAGAGGACGGACAGCCCCTTTGCCGCCCGCCGGGCCGGGCCGGTGCCCGCGGTGGCGGCCCGGCTCCGCAGCTGCTGCTGGAGCTTCCGCTCCGCGTCGCCCAGCGCCGCGGGCTCCCATTGATAGAGCCAGGCCAGCAGCGCCTCGTAGTATTCCGTTTCCGCCGGGCTGGGCCGGGTCTCCGCCGCCAGTCCGGGCTTTTTCTTGTAGGTGTCGGTCTTGCGGTACTTGTCGGATGTAAAGTGCCGCTGGTAGTAGCCGGGATCCACGCTCTCCCCGATCTGCGAGGCGAGCTCCTTCAGCCTCTCCTGGGATGCCGGGCCCGCGGCCCTGGCCGCCGCCGCTCCGCTCTGCGCCAGGGCCTCCCGCAGCCTCCGGAAGGCCTCCTCCGGCTTCTTGGTGTAAAAGGGCCCCAGTGCAAGCAGCAGGAAGGGGGCCGCCGTGGCGCTCAGGGGCCAGAATGCGTCCAGCGCCGGGCCGTACCAGATGGAGCAGGACTCCGAGTTCCACTTGGACTCGGCGGATTTCTTCGTCTTTGCCATTGCACCCTCCCCTCCGCCGTGTCAGTTCCGGCCCAGCTCGTTGGCCAGGTCGAAGGCGCAGCGGGTGCTCCGGTGGTTGCTGATGCCGCCGTCGTCGATGGTCATGGTCAGGATGCCGTCGGCGCTGAGCTCCGTGGTCAGCAGCACGCTGGTGCCCTTGGGCACGGGCTTGCCGAAGCTGTGGCGGGCCGCCAGCTGGGTGTATTTGCCCTGGGTCGGGCTGAACTCGTCCCCGGCCTGGCCCTCCTCCAGCTCATAGATGTTGAAGCGGATGCCCTCCTGGTTTTCCCTGCGGGTGGAGTAGCGGCTCTGGATCCGGTAGGGCAGCTTGCACAGGGCCGGGATCCGCACGTCCAGCACCTCCACGTCCGTCCCCGCCTTGAAGGTGTCCACCGCGTAGGCGAAGGCCACCTTCCGCTCCGCCATGGGCCGCTCGGAGTACAGGGCGCAGCCCAGGGCCACGGACTGGTCGGGCAGCCGCTGGACGATCTGGGTCTTGGGATCCAGCCAGGAGAAGCGCTGCTGCAGCAGCCGCTGCACCAGGGGGATGTAGCTGGAGCCGCCCACCAGCAGCAGCGTCATGTCCCGCTCCCCCCGGAGCCCCGCGCTCTCCAGGCATTTGACCGCCAGGTTCACCGCCCAGCGGATGGTGGGCTCGATGCATTTCTCATACTCCTCCCGGGTCACGGTGACGGCCTGGCTGGCCCCGCTGGCCAGGGAACTGACGTTCACGGTGTAGCGGGGGGCGGAGGAGAGGGCCTCCTTGGCCACCCGGGCCAGCTTGCGCAGGGCCCGGCGGTCGTGGTGGGCGGAATCCTCCAGGTAGCGCATCTGGATGCTGCCGGGGTTCCGGCGCAGCTTGGAGAGGATCAGATCCTCCATCAGCTCGTCCAGCCGGTCGCCGGCCTCCCGGGTCCCGTCGTGGCACAGCAGCTTGAAGGGGAAGGGATCCTCCAGTGTGGGCTGGTCGTTGGCCACCAGAACGCAGGTATCAAAGGTGCCCGCCCCCATGTCAAAGGCCAGGATCCGCCGGGGATGGGTCCGGGAGGCGCTGGCGTAGTAGAGGGCGGCGGCCATGGGCTCCGGCAGCAGCTGGATCTTCACCCCCGGGGTGGCCTTCTCCACGATGCCGCGGATGGTGCCCCGCTCCGCCGCGCCGAAGCGCACGGGCACGCCCACCGTCAGCCGCTCCGGCTGCTGGAAGATGCCCATGTCCTCCGCCGCGTCCCGGGAGAGCTCCAGCACGTGCTGCACCTCCCGGACGGCGATGCTCTCCGGGGTGTAGCGGACGCCGTGGAGCTCGATGGCCTTCTCCGCCAGGCGGGCCTTCACGGAGCGCACCACGCCCTCCGGGTCGTTGGCCTCGCCGTCCTCCAGGGCCACCTCCTCGCAGAGGAGCTCCCGTCCCCCGTCCCGGTCGCTGGTGCGCCAGAAGAGGGAGGGGATGCCCTTGCGGCACTCCTGGGCCTCCGGGATGATGGCCTCCACCCGGCCGTGCTTCTCCTTCACCGCCATCAGCGAGCGGTGGGTGCCGAGATCCAGGCCGAAGCTGTAAGACAGCGCCGTGGACTCCTCAAAACCGTTATCCATGAAATTGGGCTCCATGCGTTCTCCTCCTTATTCCTTCACGTCCACCACGGCCCGGCACAGGGGGTGGTCTTCCGCCCGCCAGCCGGGCTGAAGGCACCTTGCCACGGTGAGCCCCGGGGCCTGGGCGTTCATTTTCTCGCAGAACCGGCCGTCGAAGGGCTCCCCCTCCGCCGGGGCGAAGGGCTCCGCCCCCAGCAGCAGGAGGATGCTCTGCACCTCCCGGCCGTAGGCCTGGATCTCCGCGCTGCCGGAGCCCGTCATCCGCTGCTCCAGATCCGCCAGGCGGCACAGGGGCTCGCCGAAGAGGGCGTCCAGCAGCTGCTTGCGTCGGGCGGCGTGGGCCTCCTGGGCGATCCGCTGCCGCTGGGCCAGCTCCCGCAGCTCCTCCTTCCCGGCCTGCAGCTCCGCCAGCAGGGCCTCCCGGCAGGCCGCCGCGGAGCGGAAGCCCTCCGCCCACTGCCCCCCCGCCGGGAACGCCGCCGCGCGCGGCGCCTCCTCCCGGGAGACCGCGGTCTTCCGTTCCGGATCGTCCCCGCTTCCGGAAGCGTTCCCCCCGTTCCGGCCAGTTTCTCCGGAAATGGCCGGATCCTGCCCGAAACCGTCCCCGTTTCCGGAAGGATCCGCCCCATTCGGGCCGCTTTCCCCGGAAACAGCGGGATCCCGCTGAAAACCGGCCTTATTTTCGGAAGGATCCCCTTTTTCCGGGGCGCTTTCTCCGGGATCTGCGGGCTGCTGCCCCGGATCGTTTCCGGAAAGGCGTTCCCCGAGGGGGGCGCTTTCCCGGGGGAGCGGATCCTCCGCCGTGGGGGGCGCGTCCCTCTCCGGCGCGGGCTTCCGGGCGGCGGGATCCCCCCGGTTTTCGGGATTTCCGGGCGGATTTCCCACAATGGGGATGCTTTTGCCCTGATTTTCCCCCTCCTGCGGGGAAAGGCCGTCCGCCGTGCCCTGCCGGGCGGGCCGAAAAACGATGACCGTGCGCTTCCGCTGGTAGTAATCCATGAGGATCCCTCCTTTTCTCTTGCTTTCAGTATATCGGGGGGAGGGGAGACTGTCAATTCCTGCTTTTTCCCCGGATCCGGCGAAAAACAGCCGTTTTTTCTCCGGGATTCCACCGGAATTCCCCCTCCTTTCCCCCCAAATACCGGAAAATGACCCGGATCCTGCCAGTGCGCCGGTTCCGGGCCGCCCGGGAGCCCCCTTTCTGCCGGAAAAGGCCGCTTTTCCCCTGAAAGAGGGGGGACTCCTGCGGTTTTTGCCGGGAAAAGGGGAGCTTTTCCTCCGGGTGGGGGAGGGGAATTCCTTCGGCTTTTTCCGGGGGCGCCGGACTTTCTCCCGGGGGGCGGGGAATTTCTCCGCCGAAGGGAGATTTTCCCTCCGGAGGAGAAAAAAGCCCCGTTTTTTCCCTTTTCGCCCCGGAGGGAGCGATCCTTGGCGGATCTTGGCCGTTTTTCCCCCAAACGGAGCAAAAAAATCCGCTGGGAGAAATTAAAGAACCTGTAACTTTATTTCTAGAAAAATGGGGAAATTTTATCAAAAACAGGCGAAAACGAAGAAAATCGGAGGGATTGACGGAAGGGCCTTCCGGGGCTATCCTGAAGCTGCGGAACCCACCCGGGCCGCCGCCTGCCCCGGCTGGGCCGGAAAGCGGCGGCTCCTTCCCCACGGGAGCGCCTTCGCCGAAGTCTCCGGGCTGAAGCCAGCCGGCTTTGGGAAACGGACAGGCGGAGCGCTTCCGGCGGGGCCCGGGGAGGAGGAAGGGAGGAATGGCCATGACGGAAGCCCAGGAGACGCTACTGCGCGGCGTCCCCGAAAATTTCCCGGCCCAGAGCATCCGGCGGCACCGGCAGCGAGCCGGCGAAGAGGAGGCGGAGGCCGCGGGCCTCGCCATCCGCCGCCTGGCGGCCCCCCTGGCGGGGCTGCCGGAGGTGGAGCGGGCGGCGCTCCTCTATCGAATGCTGATGCTGAACCTGCGCTATGACTATGAAGCCCTGGAGCGGCGGGACGGCAAGGATCCCGCCTTCGCCTACCTCGGCGCCCTGCGGCGGGGGAAGGCGGTCTGTAACGGGGTGAGCCAGCTCTACAGCCTGCTGCTTTATGCCTCCGGCATCCCCTCCCAGATCGTCATCGGCTGCGTGGGGGAGGAGGAGCTGCACGCCTGGAACCTGGTGGAGCTGGAGGGCCGCTGGTATCACTGCGACTGCACCTGGGATCTCGGGTGCCGCCGCCCCTGGTATCTCTTCCGGGACGACCGCGCCTTCCGTGCAGACCACATGTGGCTGCCGGAGCGCTATCCGGCGGCGAAGAGCAGTTTGTCCGTCCCGGATGCTATCTGGAAGAAAGAGGTGAAGGAGTTACTATGTATAAATTGGAAAAAAGTTCCTGCCTGAGGATGCGGAACAGCAGCTATGCCATCGTTTCCCCCCTGGGAAGCGGATCCCTCGGAGAGGTCTATAAGGCCGTGCGCCTGGAGGATCGCACCCTCTGCGCGGTGAAGCTCCTCTTCGCGGAGTACGCCACCGACCGGGCCGCCTTCCACCGCAAGCTGAACCTTCTGGTGCGGACGCCCCCCGTTCATCCGGCCTTCGCCTGGCCTACCGACGTGAGCCGACAGGAGAGCCAGGGGGGCTTCGCCTACGCCATGCCCCTGCGGGAGGGGTTCGATGCCCTTTCCCCGGTGATGCGGCAGCCGGAGCTGCTGCCCCTGCCGGAGCGGCTGGCCCTGGCCCGGGCCATTGTGGAACCCTTCGCGGCCCTCCACAAGAAGGGGCTCATCTACGTGGATTACAGTGCCACCAACATCCGCTGGCGGAAGGAGGGCGGGAAGCCCGCCGTCAGCATCATCGACTGCGACAACATCACCATCCCCAATGGCGGCCTCGGGCTTCAAGGTACTGGGCTCCTCCGAGGGCCGGAGGTGCTGCTGGGCGGACAGCCCACCCTGGAGAGCGAATACCATTCCCTGGGGGCCCTGCTCTTTCATCTCCTCGTTGGCTCCAACCCCCTGCGGGGCCAGCGGGTCGCGGCCCAGCCCTTCACCCCCGACAACGTCCGCCTGTTCTTCGGGGAGAAGCCCTCCTTCATCTTCCTGGATCCCGGAAACGCCCCGGTGGATCCCCGGATGACGGAACGCTGGGAGGCCCTGCCCGCCCGGCTCCGGGCGTTCTTCCGGTACCTCTTCTGCGAGGGCTGTTTGCAGGGCCAGATGGAGCGGCCCACCAGCGCTATGCTGCTGCAGGCCCTCAGCGACTGAGCGTTACATGCCATAAGCCCGCCGTC
>CAKTSC010000093.1 GCA_934597465.1 uncultured Dysosmobacter sp. | reverse complement strand
TCGCCGCAGCTCTCGCCGCAGGTGGAGCAGTCGTGGGTGCATTCGCTCATAGAAACTCGTCCTCCTTGCCGCCGCCGTTGCCGGGGCGGATCCTGGCCGCGAAGGGCGGCCGAAAATATGATAGGTATTCTCTTATTCTATCCCATCTTGCCCCGTTCGTCAACCGCCGGGGAAGATTCCTTCCGTTCCCGGGTCCGGCCCAGGGTCAGGGCCAGAATCTCCACCGCTCCGGCGTCCCGCAGCACCCGGGCGCACTCCCGCAGGGTCTCGCCGGTGGTGACGATGTCGTCCAGAAGCAGGACCCGCTTTCCGGCGCAGTCCCCCACGGCGTCGTAGACGCCCAGGACGTTGGCCCGCCGTGCCGCCGCGCCCTGCAGGCTGGACTGGGCGGGGTTGTCCGTGACCTTCTGGAGCAGCCGCACCGGCTCCGTCTCCCAGAGGCGGCAGGCGCTCCGGGCCAGCAGCTCCGTCTGGTCGTAGCCCCGCTTCCGGCGGCGCTTTTTGCTCACCGGCACCCAGGTGACAAGGTCGAACTCCCCGCTGTAGCGCTCCGCGGCGCAGTCCGCCAGCAGCGCCCCCAGGACCTCCGCCCCGGCCCCGCCGTGGAACTTGAAGCGGAGGATGCCCTCCCGGGCCAGGTCCTCGTACCAGAGGGGCGAGGCGCAGCGAAGACCGCCGGAGAGCACTTGCTCCCGGTCCTTCCCCTCCGTCCAGGGAAGGGCCTTCTCGCACTTCGGGCAGACCCGCTGCCCCTCCGTTACCCGGCGGCAGAAGGGGCACTTGGGCGGGAACAGGAAGTCCACCATCCGCGCCCGCCAGCTCATGCCTTCCTCCTGGGATACGCCCGCCGCTCGTCCGTGAGGCCCACGAGATAGTCGATGCTGGTGTGGTAGAACTCTGCCAGGCGGCAGAGGGCGGATACGGGGATGTTCACCCGGCCCAGCTCATAGTCGGAATAGGTGGTCTGGTGGACCTGCAGCAGCTCGGCCACCTGCTCCTGGGAGAGGTCCTTGTCCTCCCGCAGGCCGCGCATGTGTTCATACATTGAGATCCCTCCCTTGGATCTCAGTATGAATTAAGGGAAATATCCTTATGAGTTTTCAAGGGCATTTCCCTTGAAAACCGGGACGCTTGCCCCATACCGCCGACTGAGAGCACCGGATCCTTCTGACATTCCGGGGGGCGCTGCACAAAGATGGCATGAAATGTGAACGTTCGTTGCATCCTTTGTGAACATTAGCACTCTCCCCTTGACAGTGCTAAAATCCGTGCTATGATGAAGCCGTTCCAAGGGAAAAGGGCTTGTGAGAGTCCTTCCGGAGGGACGAAAAAATCTTGTATCACTTCCCCATCGCTCCCGGGAAAGGCCCGGAAGCCGAGGAGCAATTTGAATGGAGGAATTGAATATGCTGCCCAGTATCTTTGGTGAAAACCTGTTTGATGATTTCTTCTCCGATCCCTTTGAGATGATGGTTCCCACCCGCAACGCCCTCTACGGCAAGCACGGCAAGAACCTGATGAAGACCGATGTGCGGGAGACCGAGGACAGCTACGAGCTGGACATCGACCTGCCCGGCTTCAAGAAGGACGAGGTCAATGTGGAGCTGAAGGACGGCTACCTGACCATCTCCGCCGCCAAGGGCCTGGATAAGGACGAGAGCGACAAGAAGGGCAAGTACATCCGCCAGGAGCGCTACGCCGGCGCCTGCAGCCGGAGCTTCTACGTGGGCGAGAGCGTGCTGCCCGAGGACATCCACGCCAGCTTCGAGAACGGCATCCTGCAGGTGTCCGTCCCCAAGGCCGCCCAGAAGGCCCTGCCCAAGAAGACCAGCATCGAGATCCAGTGACCCCCGTGGGGAGGGCGCCCTCCCGGGGTGCTTTCCGAGGAGTTCATTTTCCCACCTGACTGAGAGGGGAACCGCCCCGGCACGCAAGTGCCGGGGCGGTTCCTTTTTTTGCGGGGCGGGGGGGTAATTGAGAATGGAGAATGGCCCTGCGGGGGACGGGAGACGAGAAACGGGGGAGCGGGCGGGGACAGAGCCCCGCCCCTACACGGTGACCGGACGTTTCTGCGGGGGCCGTGGGGGGACATCGGCCCCCACGGGGTGCGGGGGACGGGCGGCCATAGGGCCGCCCCTACGGGGTTATCGGGAGGGGCAGCGGATCCGGGGAAAACGGGCGGGGACGGAGCCCCGCCCCTACACGTTTACCGGAGGCGCTGCCAATGGGGCGGCGGAGTGTGGTTCCCCCGCCCTACGGAGGGAAGGGGCGGGAAGCAAACGCTCAGTCGATGCCCTGGATCTTGCGGTACATCTCCTGCATCCTGCGGTCGATGGCGGCGATCTCGTCGCCGCAGGAGAGCATCTCCTCGTTGAGCCCCGCCGGGAGCTTGCTGCGATCCTTCTTATAGCGGATGTCATGCTCCAGGCTTGCCCAGAAGTCCATGGCCACGGTGCGGAGCTGCACCTCCACCAGGACGGACTCCCGGTGGTCGGAGAGGTAGATGGGCACCCGGAGATCCAGGTGCAGGGAGCGGTAGCCGTTGTAGTTGGGCTGGGCGATGTAGTCCTGGCGCTTCACCAGCTCCATGTCACTCTGGCGGAGGAGCATCTCCTCCACCCGGTAGACATCGTCGATGTAGCAGCAGACCACCCGGATGCCCGCGATGTCGTTGATGCTCTCCCGGGCGGAGGCCATGGAGATGGGCAGGCCCTTCCGGCGGAGCTTTTCGATGATGCTCTTGTCGGATTTCAGGCGGCTCTCCACGTGGTGGATGGGGTTGTGGGCGTAGCGGACGCTGAACTCCTCGCTGAGGACGGCCAGGCGGGTCTGGATCTCCCGGACGGCGGAGCTGTACAGATGCTGGAACTCCAGGAATGCCTGGTAGCTGGGGTAGAGCATCCCGGTCTCGTTGCGCAGCACGATATCCCCCCGGATGGGGGCAAAGGTCTTGTCCATAGTGACCTCCTGTTCTCCGGCGGTTTTTCCCTTCCAGTATACCACATCCCGGCGGCGGCGCAAGGGCGGGTTTTCCGGCGGAGGGGGGACGCTCTTGCGCTTTGCCGCCGGAGGTGGTATCATGGGCTGGCCGCGGCGGCGCCGCGGAGGATCACGATCTCGGGCAGGGAGGCGGCGTATGGCGGAATTTCTGGCGGTGGCGCTCAGCGCGGCGGTGGGGGGCTTCGTGCAGTCGGTGACGGGCTTCGGCGCGGCGGTGGTGATGATGACGGTCTTCCCCCGCTACTTCGGCATGACGGTGGCGCCGTCGGTCTCCACCGGAGTGTGCCTGGGGCTCTCCCTGGCCCTGGCCGTCCGCTTCCGGCGGCATCTGAAGCTCCGGCTCATCCTGCTGCCCACGGCCCTTTACACCGTCTCCAGCCTCCTGGCCATCCGCTGGATCGGGGCTATGGATCTCCGGCGGCTGACGGTGGCCTTCGGCATTTTTCTGATCCTGCTGGGGGGCTGGCTGCTGCTGCCCGCCCGGGGGCGGGAGTTCCGGGTGACGCTGCCCTTCACCGTCGGGTGCAGCCTTCTGGCGGGGGTCTGCGGGGGACTCTTCTCCATCTCGGGGCCCATCATGGCGGTATACTTCCTGGCGGCCACGGAGGGCCGGGAGGAGTACCTCGGCAACATGCAGACCCACTTCGCCTTCAACAACGCCATGAGTCTCGCCGCCCGGACGGCAAACGGCTACTTCGGCTGGGGCCTGCTGCCGGCGACGCTGCTGGGCATCGGCGGCATGGTGCTGGGCCAAAGGCTTGGACTGCGGGCAGGCAGCAAGCTCAACGCCGGGCAGCTGCGGAAGGCGGTTTACGGCTACGTGCTGCTCTCCGGCGTGGTCACGGTGGTGCAGAATCTGGGATAAATGGGGAACCGCCCCCGGAGCGAAGGCTCCGGGGGCGGTTTTTGCGCAGGGGTCAGTCGTCGGCTTCCGCCTCATGCCAGAGGATGCTGCCGTCTGCGGCGGAGACGGTGTAGTCATACTCCATGCCGCCGGAGAGGAACTCGATCTCGTAGACCAGGCGGCCGTCCTCCCAGTCCCGCTCGTACTCCAGCTCCCGGACGGCGCTGCGGGCAGCGCCCGCATGGCGCAGGGCAGCGGAGAGGGCGGCCTCCGCGCCGATATCGGCGGAGGAGGGGGCGGAGGCGTGGTGGGCATCGTCTTCCTCCAGGGGTTCCCGCTCCCAGTCCAGGATGGCGCCGGAGGCGGAAACGGTGTAGTCATACTCCCAATCGCCGGAGAGGAACTCGATGTCGTACTCCAGGCGGCCGTCCTCCCAGTCCTGCTTCGTTTTGGTGAAGGTCACGGAGGCGGCGGAGAGCCCGGCGTGGTTCAGGGCGGCAGTCTTGGCGCTCTCGATGCCCACGGCGGAGGCGGCGGGGGCTTCCGTCTGCCCCGTGATCCGCTGCCCCTGAAGGATACTGCCGGTGTAGGCGTCCACCCGGTAGTCCAGCTCTCCCAGGGCGGGATGGTGCAGCTCCACCTCGTAGCAGCCCTCGTCCAGCTCGGGATCCACCTCGGCGGCGGCATCCTGGAAACCGGCGTAGTCCTCCGCCGCCTTCCGGGCGGCGGCTGTGCCGATGGGCAGGGCCGGGGCCCCGGCCTCCAGCAGCTCCCGCAGCTCCTCCACCGAGAGGGCGGCCAGGGCGTCAAAGTTCAGGGCGGAGTTCACGGCCTGCACCCGGCGGATCAGGGCGGCCTTGCCGGTGGAGACGCCGCTCTCCCGGGCCTGGGCGGCCAGGGCGCTGTCCCCGGCCACGGTCTGGCTCAGCACGGCGGCTTCCCGGGACTCCGACTGCAGCGCCGCGCCCACGGTGTCCGTCAGCTCCTGCTGGAGGCGCTGGGCCCGGGTCTCGTCCTTATCCTCCACGGAGATGAGGATGGCGGAGGACACCCGATCCAGGTAGCCGCGGCGCACCAGACTGCCCACGATGGCGTTCACCGCCACGTCCAGCTTGGTGCCCTTCAGGTCGGCGCCGCCGTCCATGTCCGCCAGGATCTCCCGGGCCTCGCCGTTGAGGGCGGTGCAGGAGAGCACCTTCTCCCCCCGGTTCACCCGCAGCTCGATGCTGGGGTTCACGTCCAGGGACACGACGGAGCTGACGGCCATGGCCTGCTGGTAGAAGACGCCTCCGCCTCCCGCCAGGAGGAAGAGGGCCAGGCAGGCCGCGATCATGGCCCGCCAGGGCCGGGCAGGGTTTTTTCTTGCGTTGGTATTCATAGGGGATCCCGTTCCTTTCTGCGTCTCACAGCGGGAGAGGATCCCGTCCAGGTCGTCCGGCGCCGTTTTCTCCACGGCACGCGCCAGACGGCGTTCCCATTTCTCACGGGTCATCGGGCGTCATCTCCTTCCAGATAAGCTCTCATTTTTTTCAGGGCTCTGTGGTACTTGGACAGGACGGTGGCGAGAGGCAGCGCCAGCAGCGCGGCGATCTCCCGGTGCTTGAGGCCGGTGACGGCGTGGAGCAGCACCACCTGGCGCTCCCTGTCCTCCAGGGCGGCCAGGGCGGTCTGCAGCAGCACCCGCTCCTCCGGCGTGAGGCCGGCGGGCTCCGCCGGGATGGCGTCCCAGAGCTCCGGCTCCAGGGTGCCCTCCCGGCCCTGCGTCCGCAGGCGGCTCAGGGCCTCGTTGCGGCAGAGGGTCAGAAGCCACGCCATGGGGCTGCCCTGGGAGCGGTACTGCCCCGCCCGCTCCCAGACCCGGACGAAGACATCCTGGGTGAGATCCTGGGCGTCGTGGGCATTGCGCAGGCACGAGAGGGCCATGGCATAGACCGGGGCGCGGCAGCGCTCGTAGAGGCCCGCCAGGGCATCCCGGTCTCCGGCGGCCACGGCGGAGAGCAGGCTCTCCAGTGTCCGGGGGTCAGTCGATTCCGTTTTGAAAGCTTTCAGTTGCATCGGCCATTTCTCCTGTCACAAAGGAAACGCATGAGACGGGGGTTTTATTGCAGGGAACGGAAAAAATATTTTTGAGCGTGCGCTCCCTCCGGGGCGCGGACAGAAAGAATGCCGCCCGGAGGGCGGCATTCTGAAAGGGAGAACTCAGCGCTTGGAGAACTGGGGAGCGCGGCGGGCGGCCTTGAGGCCGTACTTCTTGCGCTCCTTCATACGAGGATCGCGGGTCAGGAAACCGGCCTTCTTCAGGATGGGGCGGTTATCCTC
>CAKTSC010000092.1 GCA_934597465.1 uncultured Dysosmobacter sp. | reverse complement strand
GGACGGAGCCCGCCCCCTACCGGTTATGATCGGCCGGTTCAAGTCCTATACCGACCACGGTTACAGAAGTCTTGCGGACGGAAAAACGACCGGGCTCTGGCAGCGGGGATTCTATGAGCATGTGATCCGCAACGATGCCGACCTGGACGCTGTCCGCAGTTACGTGCGGAATAACCCTGGAAAAAAGCAGGAGAGGGAATCGAGATATGCCAAAGAAGAAACAAACGGATGAGGGGCGGATGAAGCGGGGGGATCCCAATGTGATGGGGCTGCGGGCCGCGGTGGTGGAGCAGGGGATCACGGACACCCTGGAGAGCAACTACATGCCCTATGCCATGAGCGTCATCGTGTCCCGGGCCATCCCGGAGATCGACGGGTTCAAGCCCTCCCACCGGAAGCTCCTTTACACCATGTATAAGATGGGTCTCCTGACGGGGGCCCGGACGAAGTCTGCCAACATCGTGGGCCAGACCATGCGCCTGAACCCCCACGGGGACGCCGCCATCTACGACACCATGGTGCGGCTCTCCCGGGGCTACGGGGCGCTGCTGACGCCCTTTGTGGACTCCAAGGGCAACTTCGGCAAGGTCTACTCCCGGGACATGGCCTGGGCCGCCCCCCGGTACACGGAGGCGAAGCTGGCCCCCATCTGCGCGGAGCTCTTCCAGGACATCGACAGCGACACGGTGGACTTCGTGGAGAACTACGACAACACCATGCTGGAGCCGGCCCTGCTGCCCACGACTTTCCCCAATATCCTGGTCAGCGCCAACACGGGCATCGCCGTGGGCATGGCGTCCCAGTTCTGCGGGTTCAACCTGAGGGAGGTCTGTGAGACTGCGGTGGCCTATCTCAAAAACCCGGACTGCGACCTGACGGAGACCCTCCTGGCCCCGGACTTCCCCACGGGGGGGCAGCTCCTCTACGACGGGAACCTCATCCGGGAGCTCTATGAGAGCGGCCGGGGCAGCGTCCGGGTGCGGGCCAAGTACCGCTATGTGAAGAGCGAGAACCTCATCGAGGTCTACGAGATCCCCTACTCCACCACCACGGAGGCGATTTTGGACAAGGTGGCGGAGCTCATCAAGGGCGGGAAGATCCGGGAGATCGCCGACATGCGGGACGAGACGGATCTCTCGGGCTTGAAGCTGGCCATCGACCTGAAGCGGGGCACCGACCCCGACAAGCTGATGGCGAAGCTCTTCCGCCAGACCACCCTGGAGGACGCCTTCGCCTGCAACTTCAACGTGCTCATCGCCGGGATGCCGAGGGTGCTGGGCGTCCGGCAGATCCTGGAGGAGTGGTGCGCCTGGCGGACGGAGTCCGTCCGGCGGCGGCTCTACTTCATCCTGGGGAAGAAGCGGGACAAGCTGCACCTTTTGAAGGGTCTCCAGCGGATCCTGCTGGACATCGACAAGGCCATCCGCATCATCCGGGAGACGGAGGAGGAGGCCGAGGTCATTCCCAACCTGATGATCGGCTTCGGCATCGACCAGGTGCAGGCGGAGTACGTGGCGGAGATCAAGCTGCGGAACATCAATAAGGAGTATATCCTCAAGCGGACGAAAGAGACCGACGCCCTGCGGGACGAGATCGACGACCTGGAGGACACCCTGAACGATCCCCGCCGGGTGAAGAAGATCCTGGTGGACGAGCTGACGGCGGCGGCCAAGAAGTACGGCGAGCCCCGAAAAACCGAGATCCTCTATGAACACCAGCAGCTGGAGCTTCCCGAGGAGGAGCCGGCGGCGGAGTACCCGGTGCATCTCTTCCTCTCCCGGGAGGGCTATCTCAAGAAGATCACCCCCCAGTCCCTGCGGATGAGCGGGGAGCAGAAATACAAGGAGGGGGACGGGCTCCGGCAGAGCATTGAGACCACGTCCAACGCGGAGCTGATGCTCTTCACCGACCGCTGCCAGGTCTACAAGGTGCGGCTGGGCGAGTTTGAGGACAGCAAGGCCAGCGTTCTCGGCGATTACCTGCCGGCAAAGCTCAAAATGGACGAGGGCGAGAGCGTGATCTACGCCCTGCTGCCGGGGGATTACAGCGGGTCGCTGCTCTTCCTCTATGAAAACGGCAAGGCAGCCCGCATTGAGCTCACGGCCTATCAGACGGCCTCCAACCGGCGGAAGCTGACAGGGGCGTACTCGGAGAAAGCCCCCCTTGCCGCCATCCTGCGCCTGACGGAGGACGGGGAGGTGGCGGTCTATTCCGATGAGCCCCGCTGCCTGATCCTCCACACCGCCCTGCTTGCCCCCAAGACCACCCGCTCTCCCCAGGGGGTGGCGGTGATGACCCTGAAGAGGAACCACCGCCTGACGGAGGCGAAGTTCCTGGCGGAGACCGCCATCCAAAACCCGGCGCGCTACCGGGTGCGCTCCCTCCCTGCCGCCGGAGCCCTTCTGAAGGGCGAGGACAACGGGGAGAAGCAGCTGACCCTGGAGGTCTGAGCCCCAAAGCAAGGAAAGGAGAGTCCCTATGCAGGCTACCGTGAAGAAATACGCCTTCATCACCCTCTGCTGCGTCCCCTTTGCCCTGGCCTTTGACTGCTTCTACGCCCCCAACGGCCTGACCTGCGGCGGCTTTACCGGCGTCGCCCAGATCATCAACCACTTTCTGCCCTTCGCCCCGGTGGGCACGGTGGCGTTTTTGCTGAACCTGCCGCTGTTCATCCTGGGGCTGGTGCGCCACGGGCGGAGCTTCCTTCTGAGCTCCCTCTACGCTGTGGCGGTGAGCTCCCTCTTTGTGGACGTTCTGGCGGCGGTCTATACCTTCCCGTCTATGGAGCCGCTGCTGGCCTGCATCTACGGCGGAGTCATCCTGGGGGTGGCCGTGGGCGGCATGCTCCGCTACGACACCACCACCGGCGGCACGGAGCTGGGCGCCCGGCTGCTGCTGCCCCGCTTCCCCCATCTGCCCATCGGGAAGATCTGCCTGGTGATGGATCTCGTGGTCATCGTCTCCTATGCCGCCGTTTTCGGCAGCGTGCTCAACGCCCTGTACGGCGGCGTGGCCCTGTATCTCACCACGGTGGTGATGGACATGGTGATCTACGGCGGCCGGGCGGCCAAGGTGGCCTATGTCATCAGCCCGCAGAACGACGCCATCTCCCGGGCGCTGCTGGAGAGCGACATGGGCGTGACCATCCTGCCCGCCCGGGGGGCCTATACCGGGGCGGAGCGGCCGGTGCTTCTCGTGGCCATCCGGCGGCGGGAGATCAACCGGGTGAAGGCCCTGGTGAAGGCGCTGGATCCCGACGCCTTCCTCATCGTCTGCGACGCCCGGGAAGTTCTGGGCGAGGGCTTCAACGAGTACCATCCCGACGGGATCTGAGCCCGGCGGTTCCCCGCGCATGCTACATATTGAAGGAGGACTTTCCCATGGCAAGTCTTGTGAAGGCAAAGGAAAATCTGGAGGCACGGGGCTACGCCGTGCGGCTCTTCCCGGACAAGGAGAGCGCTGTGGAGTACCTGAACGGGGCCATCGACGGCACCTCCGTGGGCTTCGGCGGTTCCCAGACCCTGGAGCAGATGGGGCTCTTCCCCTCTCTCGGGCGGCACAACACCGTCTTCTGGCACTGGAAGCAGAATCCCGAGGACGCCCGGGCCTCCGCGGCCAACGCGGCGGTTTATCTTTCCTCCGTCAACGGGCTTGCGGAGAGCGGCGAGATCGTGAACATCGACGGGGCCGGGAACCGGGTGGCGTCCACCCTCTACGGACACAAAAAGGTCTATCTCATCGTGGGACGCAACAAGCTGGCGGAGGATTACGAGGGCGCCCTCTGGCGGGCCCGGAACATCGCCGCCCCCAGAAACGCCCAGCGGCTCAACCGCAAGACCCCCTGCGCCGTGAAGGGCGACCGCTGCTACGACTGCAAGAGTCCCGACCGCATCTGCTGCGGCCTAGTGGTGCTGTGGCGGCCCATGATGGGCCAGGACATGGAGATCATCCTGGTGGACGAGGAACTGGGCTACTGAGAGAGGAAGGGAGGCCGCGGCCATGAAGGATCGCTGGGCGAGGGCGCTGGGCGTCCTGCTTTGCTGCGCGCTGCTGGCGGGCTGCGGGCTGCTGGAGCGGGAGTACCGGGTCACCAAGGAGCACAACGACCGCTACTGGGAGAGCCAGAGCGCCGACATCCTGCGGGCGGAGAGCTATGACGACGTGGTCAGCGACCTCCTCATCCTCATCGGCCGCCACACGGAGAGCGCCACCCTGCGGCTCTACCAGTTCCCGGACGAAGCCGCCGCGGCGGAGACCCTGGAGCAGGCGGCCCTGGAGGTGCAGCAGGAGACGGCCATGGGGGCCTACGCCGTGGAGTACATCACCACGGAGCTGGAGCCCCAGCGGGCCTACCTGGAGGCGGGCATCCACATCGGCTACCGCCGCACGGCGGAGCAGCTGCAGTCCATCGTCAGCGCCACCAGCACCGCCGCCCTGCCGGAGCTGCTGCAGATCGCCCTGGAGAGCGGCCGGGAGGAACTGACCGTCCGCATCGGCTACTGGGGCGAGGGATCCCGGGAGCTGGTGCGCAAGGCTGCCGCCGACGCCCGGGAGCTCAACGGCGTGGGGGACGACGCGGCCTGGCTGGTCTGCTTTTATCCCAGCGCCGAGGCGCCGGGGATCCTGGAGTTCCGCTTCGACGGCGGCGACGGCACGGAGCCGGAGAGCGTCCTGCGCTTCCCGGAGGCTGCCAACGCCATCCCGGAGGGGTGAGAGGGCGTTTTCCGGCGGGGCCGGAGGAGCCCTGGGAGCGGTGCAAAATTTTTTGAAAAATGCGCGGTTTTTCCTTGACAGGGAGGCGTTCTTCTGCTAGAATACTCCTTGTTCCGCGGGCTTAGCTCATCTGGTAGAGCGCCACCTTGCCAAGGTGGAGGTAGCGAGTTCGAGCCTCGTAGCCCGCTCCATAAAAAACAGGACATCCGGTTTGGATGTCCTGTTTCTTTTTTGCAGGGGAGAACTCGCTGCCTCCGCTTGCCGCGCTTGCGCGGCCATCAAGATCGAGGGAGGCAGGGCTCCTGCGAAGGGCCGCCCCCGCAGGGCCTTCGCGGGATGCCGGGGGCGGGTTCGAGCCTCGCAGCCCGCTTCATAAAAAGCACTCAGCCGAAAGGCTGGGTGCTTCTTTGCTGGGGTTTGATGGCGGTTGGTAACCTGGGGGAGCAGGGGATGACCTGCGGCAGAGGGCCCCGTTGGGGGCCGGGGACGCCCTGTGGCTTGGGATCGGGGTGTCCCGCCCTGCGGGCGGGGCGAGGGTGCCGGGGAAGCTCGGCGGCTTTTGGCCCCTGGAATCGGGGCCTTGGATCTCCCGCCGTTCCGGCGGGGGCGGAGGATCCGATGAAGATCGGAGGCTTGCGAGGGGGTATTCTTTCCGAATTGAAAGAATACCCCCTCGCGCTCCCCAAGAAAAATTCTGGGGGGATTTCAATTTCCCCCCAGACCCCCTTGAGACAACCAAAGGAAGGGCCTGTGGGCCCTTCCTTTGGAGACCATCCCGGGGTGGGACGGGGGTGCTGTTTTAAGAGTACTTTCGGTAGGACGGTAGGGGGCGGGCTCCGTCCCGCCCCGGGTGGGGGCGCTTCCGTGCGGACGCTTCGCTGCGCACGGGGTGGCATCGAATGGGAATCTGATCAATCATCGGGCCGAAATTTGTAATACTCTCTGCTTCTCTTTCCGCGCCGCTCGCTTCGCTGGCGCTGGCGGGGTTGGGGGCGGGGATATTGCTTCTACCCTTTTGATCTTTGCCATTGCGAGGAGCGAAGCGAGGTGGCGATCCGTTCTTTTGGATGGCGGTTTGGTTGCGGAGAGCCTGTTCGGCAGGCGGCCACGTAGGGCCGCCCCTACGGGGTTATCGGGAGGGGCAGCAAAGCCGAAGGGAGCGGGCGGGGACGGAGCCCCGCCCCTACACGGGTACCGGAAGTTTCTGCGGGGCCGATGGGGACATCGGCCCCTACGGGGTGCGGGGGACGGGGCGTCGGGGACGCCGCCCCTACAGGACTCCGCCGCCTGCGGGCGTAGTCTTTTTGGGGCTTGCCAAAAAAATGGGGTGGATCGCCCCGGGCATCCCCGGCACCCCCTGTTGGTCAACCGAGACGGCGGCAGTGAAAAAATAAAAAACTTCCGCAGCGGTTGGCTGCGGAAGTTTGGCGGAGAAGGAGGGATTCGAACCCTCGAAACCCTTTAGGGGTTTACATGATTTCCAATCATGCGCCCTCGACCAA
>CAKTSC010000091.1 GCA_934597465.1 uncultured Dysosmobacter sp. | reverse complement strand
GCGCACGGGGCATGGAATGGGAATCCCAGCAACCAACGGGGCGAAACTTGTTATGGTCTCTGCTTCTCTTTCCGCGCCACTCGCTTCGCTGGCGCTGGCGGGGTGGGAACGGGGAGGATAACGCTTCTATCCTTTTAAGCTTTGTCATTGCGAGGAGCGCAGCGACGTGGCGATCCGTTCTTTTTGATGGCGTTTTGGCTTGTGCGGGCGCGTCTGGGCGGCCACATAGGGCCGCCCCTACGGGGTTGACGGAAGTGCCATGCAGATCCGGGGGAACGGGCGGGGGCGGAGCCCCGCCCCTACTGGGTGACAGAGGGCGCTGTCAATGGGGCGGCGGGGTGCGCCTGGGGTGTGGCTTCCGCCAGCCAAATTCCGGAACGGAATTTGGGGCGTCAGTCATGGTCACCCCGCCCTACGGAAGCGGTGCGGGGAGTGCGGGACGGGGGATGGTGCGGGCGGCGGGGTGCGTCCCGGCGATCCCTCAGTCAGCCTGCGGCTGACAGCTCCTGTTGCGGTGCCCAAAATTCTTTGTTCGCTGGCCGCTCACAGAATTTTGACCGCTGCCACTCGCTCGCCTCGCTGCATCTGCCCCCGGCAGCGCTCGGCTCGCTCCCCCTTGCCACAAGGGAGCCTTGGCCCGGCGGGGGATGAAAGTGCCAGCGGCGGGCCGATGGGGGCATCGGCCCCTACGGAGGGAGTGGATGCGGGGGGTCAGAAGTCAGTGAGGTGGGGGGGACGCTTTTCCAGGAAGGCGGACATGCCTTCCTCCTTGTCGTGGGTGGCGAAGCTCAGGCCCAGGGACACGGCCTCCATGGCAAGGCCGCTCTGGAGGTCGGTCTCGATGCCGTTGTTGATGAGATCCTTGGCCAGGGTCACGGCGTAGCCGCTCTTGGAGCGGATGGTCTCGGCCATTTTCCGGCACTCGTCCATGAGGCTCTCCGCCGGGACGACGTGGTTCACAAGGCCGATGCGGTAAGCCTCCTGGGCGTCGATGGCGGCGCAGGTGAAGATGAGCTCCTTGGCCCGGCCCCGGCCCACGAGGCGCGCCAGGCGCTGGGTGCCGCCGAAGCCCGGGATCACGCCCAGGCCCGTCTCCGGCTGGCCGAACTTCGCCTTTTCCGAGGCCATGCGGATATCGCAGGCCATGGCCAGCTCGCAGCCGCCGCCGAGAGCGTAGCCGTTGACGGCGGCGATGGTGGCCTGGGGCAGGTTTTCCAGCAGGCAGAAGGTCTCGTCCCCCAGCCGGGCCAGGGCCCGGCCCTCCGCCGCGCTGTCATCGCGCATCTCGGCGATATCCGCCCCGGCCACAAAGGCCTTCTGCCCGCCGCCGGTGACGATGACTACCCGGATGTCCTTGCGCCCGGCGATCTCCCGGAAGCAGGCGTTGAGCTCGTGGAGGGTCTCGGTATTCAGGGCGTTCAGGGCCTTGGGCCGGTCAACGGTGACGGTGGCGATGGCGTCCTGCACCTCAAAGCGCACATTCTTCATGGGATCCATGGAAATTCCTCCTATTCTCTCTTCGCGGTTTCCCGCGTCAGGATTCGTTCAGTCCCCGCAGGACGCTGCGGACGATCCGGGCGGTGATGCCCCAGATCACGCGGTTCCCATAGTGCCAGACCGGCACCTCCACCCGGCCCCGGGCGAAGGGGTAGCCGGGGCGGACGCCCACGGCCTCAAAGGGGAAGTCCGGCTGGATCACCGGCTCCTGGGTATAGGCGTAGAGCTCCGGCTCCGTCTCCCGGAAGAAGCGGAGGGGCACGGTGAAGGTCTCCGCCACCTCGGCGGGGGAGGGGCGCAGGAAGTCCGTGGCCCGGGGGGTAAGAAGCCCCAGCACCGGCTGCACCCGGACGCCCGCCGGGGTGAGCAGGAAATCCGACCGCCCCAGGATTTGAATCTCGCTTTTCGGGATGCCCAGCTCCTCCTCTGTCTCCCGGAGGGCGCAGGCGGTGTCGCTCTCGCTATTCTCCGCGCCGCCGCCGGGGAAGCAGGTCTCGCCCCCCTGGCGGATGCCGCCGGAGCGGCGCTCAAAGAGGAGGGAGAGCTCTCCCTCCCGCGCCAGGAAGGGCACCAGGACGGCGCAGCGGCGCTTCTCGTCCATCCACCCGGGTTCATGGCCGCCGAAGCGGGCGGCCAGCGCCTTCGCCCCCCTCACAGGCGGAAGGTCAGGGCCCGGGGGCAGTTGCGGATGCTGACGCTCTCGGCGCTGGGGGCGAACTCGCCGTCCAGCGACCAGGGAAGCTCCCCCTCCGGCTCCGCCGTCAGGGAGGAGACGTGGCGGAAGACCAGGCCCTCCTGCCGGTAGTTCTGGTTGAGCAGGGCGGTGAGCACGGCCTGGAGCTCCAGCAGCGTCCGGGGGCTGCGCACCAGCAGCATCTCGAACTTCCCGTCGTCCAGGACGACCTCTTCCTTCCCCAGCTTCATGAGCCCGCCCAGGGACGTGGAGTTGCACACGGCGCCGAAGAGGTAGTCCCCGTCCAGAACCTCACCGTCCGCCGTCAGGCGCACCCGGTAGGGCCGCAGGGAGCTGAGATCCTTCACCCCCTCCAGGATGTAGGCGAAGTGGCCCAGGATGTTCTTGACCTCCTGGGGGGCGGAGTAGGAGCTGCGGGTGAAAGCCCCGAAGCAGGCGACATACGCAAAGCAGCGCCCGTTCCAGCGGCCGATGTCCAGGGCCCGGCCCGGGGAGCGCAGCAGGGCCGCGGCGGCCGCCGCCGGATGGGAGGAGATGCCGAGGCTTGCGGCGAAATCGTTGGTGCTGCCCCGGGGCAGGTAGCCCAGGGGCGGGGGCTCCGGCAGAGCCATAAGGCCGGTGATGGTCTCGTTCAGGGTGCCGTCCCCGCCGGAGCAGACCACGAGGTCGTAGTCCGCCCCCTCCCGCCGGGCGGTGTCGGTGGCGTCCCCCCGGCCGGAGGTCAGGTGGATGTTCACAAGATACCCCGCCTGGCAGAGGGCGGCGGCCGCGTCGAAGAGCGGCTCCCGGGACTGGCGCTTCCCGGCGGCGGGATTCACAAGGAATAAAGCTTTCTTGGCAGACATGATGACGCTCCTTATCAAAGGCCCCCTCCGGAGCCGGACAGCCCCCGGAGGGGCGATTCTTAAAAATTTGCGGAATGACGATTAAGGCTTTGTAAAGACTACTATAACACGGGGAACTCAGGATTGCAATTCCCGCCGGGGCTGTGTAAAATGAAGAGAGTGTAAAGGATTTACCGGGAACGCGGAAGAGGGAGGATCACGACATGAAGCAGCAGCAGAAGGGGATCTACGGCAAGGCGGCACTGACGGTGCTGCTGACGGTCTGCGCCATCCTGCTCTTCTACGATACCTTTTTCGGCAGCCGCACCCTCATCGCCCTGCTGAAAAAGCTGATGGACGCCCTGGCTCCCATCCTCTACGGGGGACTGATGGCCTACCTTCTCGCCCCGGTCATCAACTTCTTCGACCACCTCCTCTTCCCGGACGCCATGGCCAAGGCCCGGGCCCGGGGGAAATACTGCGCGGCGGGGCCCCGGGCGGTGAGCCTGCTCATCACCTGGGCCATCATCAGCCTGGTGGTGTACCTGCTGCTGTCCATCCTGCTGCCGGAGCTTTACCGGAGCATCCTGCAGCTGTGGAACAACATGGAGCTCTACTACAACACCATCAACTCCTGGATCACGAATCTTCTGGAGAGCAACCCCACGGTGGAGCACTTCGTTTCCGACCGCTTCGCGGGCTACTATAAAGACCTGCTCAGCGTGCTGACGGAGCGGGTGCTGCCCCACACCCAGTCCCTGGTGACGGCGGTGTCCGGCGGCATCTTCTCGGCTCTCGGCTTCCTGATGGATCTGGTGGTGGGGATCATCGTCTCCATCTACTTCCTGGCCACCAAGGAGCGCTGCGCCGCCCACGCCCGCCGGGCCATCTACGCCCTGACGGCCCCCCGGCATACCCCCTGGGTCTTCCGGGGCGTCCACCGGGTGGATGAGATCTTCTCCGGCTTCGTCCGGGGCAAGATCCTGGACTCCCTCATCATCGGCCTCATCTGCTTCATCGGCTGCTCGCTTTTGAACTTCCCGTATACGCCTCTCGTCAGCGTCATCGTGGGCGTTACCAACGTGATCCCCTTCTTCGGGCCCTTCCTGGGGGCCATCCCCAGCATCTTCCTCATCCTGCTGGACAGCCCCCTGAAGGCGGTGTATTTCACCCTCTTCGTCTTCGCCCTGCAGCAGGTGGACGGCAACATCATCGGGCCCAAGATCCTGGGGGACAAGACGGGCCTCTCCAGCCTCTGGGTCATCGTGGCCATCCTGGTGGGCGGGAGCTTTTTCGGCGTGGCGGGGATGTTCTTCGGCGTGCCGATCCTGGCCTGCCTCACCTCCTTCTGCACCTTCGTGCTGCAGAGCCGGCTGCGGGGGAAGGATCTGCCCACCCAGGGCCACGCCTACCAGCAGGACATCCCGGATCCCGCGGCGGGCGTCCCGGCGGAGCCGGAGAAGCCGGTCTCCGATCCGCCGGAGAAGGACTGAAAGGAAGCGCGCCCCGTGAAGAAGTTTTTTGCCCGGCACCGGAAGCTCCTGCTCTGGCTGCTGGCCGACCTTGCGCTGCTGGGGCTTTTCTGGGCCCTGCGGCCCTGGCGGGCGGGGATGGAGGCCATCGCCGCCGCCTCCGCCGCCTTCCGGCGCTTTCTGGGGCGGCTGTGGAGCGCCGTTCCCGTCTCCGGCATGGAGGGGCTCTGCGTCCTGCTGGTGCTTTTCGTCCTGGCCTATCTCGTCTGGAACGGCGTCGCCGTGGTGCGGGCCAGGGGCCGCCGGGGGAGGAGGGCCGTCAGCGCCCTGCTGGGGGCCGTCAACGTGGCCCTCACCGTCTACCTCGGCTTCTGCTGGCTCTGGGGCGTCAACTACTACGTGGACGGCTTCCAGGAGAAGAGCGGGGTCTATGCCCAGCCTGTCAGTGTGGAGGATCTCACCGCCGTGACGGAGTACTTCGTCCGGGGGCTACAGGAGACGGCGGACGAAGTGCCCCGGGATGGAGAGGGGCTCTTTGCCGTGCCCCGGGAGGAGATCCTGGAGAGCAGCGTCCGGGCCTATGATGCGGTGGAAAAGGATTTCCCCTTCCTGGCCTTTGAGGATACGCCGCCCAAGGCGGTGCATTTCTCCCGGATCATGAGCCTGCTGGATTTCACCGGCATCTACTGCCCCTACACCGGGGAGTCCAACGTGAATGTGGATTCCCCGGCCTGCCTGCTGCCCTCCACCGCCGCCCACGAGCTGGCCCACCAGCGTGGGATAGCGTCGGAGCAGGAGTGCAACTTCCTGGCCATCCTGGCCTCCACCACCTGCGGGGAGGAGGGCTACGCCTACTCCGGGTGGTTGCTGGGGTACATCTATCTGGGCAACGCCCTCTTCCGGGCGGATCACGACGCCTGGGAGCGGGTGTGGGCGGAGCTGCCGGAGGGGGTGAAGGCGGATCTCCGGAACAACAACGCCTACTGGAAGCAGTTTCAGGACAGCACCGTGCAGAAGGCCTCCAACACCGTTTACGACGGCTTCCTCAAGAGCTACGGCGAGGAGCTGGGGCTGCAGACCTACGGCACGGTGACGGATCTGCTGGTGGTCTGGTACGCGGAGACGGCCAAAGCCGCCGCCGGATAACGGAAGAAAACGAAGCCCCGGGCCGGATGGCCCGGGGCTTCGTGCCCTTTGGGGCGCGCTTCTTTCTGCCGGGAGGCGGCGGAGAGGGGCGGCTCTGCGGGGACTTGGGAAAACCTTCCTCCTGGGGGAGAGTGTGATATGAGGTGTGAGTGGGACAGCGTTGTCCGATGAGAATAAATAACCGCATCCTGCGGTTTTTTCCGACTGGATGGCTCCGGAAGGGAAAAATGCCGGATTCTGGCAATTTTCCTTGTCTTGGTTGTATGAAAAGAAGACTAGACAACTGCGCGCGCTAAGAGCCCGTTAAGAGAAAAAACTTCCATGACTTTTCCGAAAGGTATTGCAAATCCTGTGGAACTATGCTATTTTTTCAATGGAAAGAGCGAAAAGATTGTGAAAAACATACCAATCTGGAGCGGCCCTCAATTTTTGAATATTTACATGCAATTTTTGGATGTCTATACATCCGAGAGGGCAGACGGCGGCGTCCGGAGGCCCTCCGGGCGCGGCGGGGAGGACAGACCACCGCTCCAAAATCACGGTCTCAAAACGGATTTCCGTTTGGAGATAGATCGCAAAAAGGGAAGT
>CAKTSC010000090.1 GCA_934597465.1 uncultured Dysosmobacter sp. | reverse complement strand
GTCCGCTCCGAGGAGGAGCTGCGGGACTTCAACCGCACCATCGTCCGCCTGGGGGAGGAGCTGGGCAAGCCCGTCTGCGCCACCGGTGACGTCCACTTCCTGGAGCCGGAGGACGAGGTCTACCGGCATATCCTGCTGGCCTCCAAGAAGTTCCCGGACGCCAACGCCCCCCTGCCCATCTACTTCAAGACCACGGACGAGATGCTGGAGGAGTTCTCCTACCTGGGGGAGGAGAAGGCCCGGGAGGTGGTGGTCACCAACACCAACGCCATCGCGGACGCCTGCGAGCAGATCGAGCTGCTGCCTGCCGGAAAGCTCTTCCCGCCCCGGCTGGAGAACTCCCGGGAGGACCTGGACCGGATGGTCTGGGAGAAGGCCCACGCCCTCTATGGGGATGAGCTCCCTCAACTCATCGTGGACCGGCTGAACGTGGAGCTCAAGAGCATCCTGGGAAAGTACGATGTGGTCTACATGTCGGCCCAGAAGCTGGTGCAGCGGTCCCTGGAGAACGGCTATCTCGTGGGCTCCCGAGGGTCCGTTGGCTCGTCTCTCGTGGCCTACATGTCCGGCATCACGGAGGTCAACTCCCTGCCGCCCCACTACCGCTGCCCCAAGTGCCGCCGCAGCGAGTTCATCCTGGACGGCAGCTTCGGCTGCGGCGCGGATCTGCCGGACAAGCTCTGCCCGGACTGCGGCGTCCCCTACGTGAAGGACGGCTTCGACATCCCCTTTGAGACCTTCCTGGGCTACGGCGGCGGCAAGGTGCCGGATATCGACCTGAACTTCTCCGGCGAGTACCAGGCCCGCGCCCACCGCCACGCCATCGAGATGTTCGGCGAGACCCAGGTCTTCCGGGCGGGCACCATCGGTACCCTGGCGGAAAAGACCGCCTACGGCTTCGTGAAGAAGTACCTGGAGGAGAACGGCATGAGCGCCGGACGGGCGGAGGAGAACCGCCTGACGGCGGGCTGCGTGGGCGTCCGGCGCACCACCGGTCAGCACCCCGGCGGCCTTGTGGTGGTGCCGGACGACCTGGACGTGGAGGACTTCACCGCCGTGCAGCACCCGGCGGACGACGCCGAGAGCGACACCGTCACCACCCATTTTGAATACCACTGCATGGAGGATAACCTCCTGAAGCTGGACATGCTGGGCCACGATGACCCCACCATGGTGCGCATGCTCCAGGATCTCACCGGCGTGGATCCCCACGACATCCCCCTGGATGACAAGGATACCATGGCCATCTTCACCTCCAGCAAGATCCTGGGCTATGAGAACGACGAGATCCTGGGCCCCACCGGGGCCGTGGCCATCCCGGAGTTCAACACCCGCTTCACCCGCCAGATGCTGGTGGACACCCAGCCCAAGGACTTCAACACCCTGCTGCGGCTCTCCGGTTTCTCCCACGGGACGGACGTGTGGCTGGGCAACGCCAAGGATCTGATCCTCAGCGGCACGGCCAGCGTCCTGCAGACCGTGGGCTGCCGCGACGACATCATGCTCTACCTCATCTCTATGGGCCTCGAGCCCAAGATGAGCTTCAAGATCATGGAGGCCGTGCGGAAAGGCAAGGTGAAGAAGGGCGGCTTCCAGGAGGGGTGGGTGGAGGCCATGGAGGAGCACCAGGTGCCCCAGTGGTACATCGACTCCCTGGCCAAGATCGGCTACCTCTTCCCCAAGGCCCACGCCGTGGCCTACGTCATGATGGCCTTCCGCATCGCCTGGTATAAAGTCCACCGGCCCCTGGCCTTCTACGCCACCTTCTTCTCCATCCGGGCCAAGGCCTTCGACGCGGAGTTCTGCTGCGCCGGGAAGGAGGCCGTGAAGCGGAAGATCCGGGAGATCGAGAACAACAAGGACGCCACCGCCGTGGAGCAGGATCTCATGACCACGCTGGAGGTCTGCTACGAGTTCTACCTCCGGGGCTTCCACTTTGACACCATCAGCATCTACGAGTCCGAAGCCACCCGCTTCAAGGTGACGGAGAACGGCCTGCTGCCGCCCTTCACCTCCGTCCGGGGCCTGGGCGAGACCGCCGCCATCGACACCGTGGAGAAGCGCAAGGGGAAGGAGTTCATCTCCATCGAGGAGTTCTCCCTCTGCTGCAATAAGCTCTCCAAGACCCACATCGAGCAGCTGAAGAAGCTGGGGGCCTTCGCCGGGATGGCGGACACCAGCCAGATGACGCTGTTCTGAGGCCGCCTTCAAACGACAGAAAGGAACCGCCGCCCTTCCGGGCGGCGGTTCCTTTCTGCCTGTGTTTCCCGTATGCTCACTTCTCCAGCTTGGAGCTGCACTTCTGCAGGAAGCGCTCGTTGTGGATGATGGCCCGGGTATGCTTGCCCTCGCCGATGGGGCCGGCGTCGTCCCAGGCCCGGACGGCGAAGTCCACCATCTTTCCGTTCTCAGAGACGGAGAGCACCTCCGCCTCGGCGTGGACGGTCATGCCGATGGGGGTGGGAGCGTTATGGAAGACATCCAGATGGGTGCCCACGCTGCCCCGGCCTTCCTCCAGGAAGGGGGCGATGGCGCTCTGGGCGGCGTTCTCCATCAGGGCGGTCATGAAGGGTGTGCCGTAGACCGGCAGCAGGCCGGAGCCCACGGCGGCGGCGGTGCGCTCGGGGGTGACGGTTTCCTCACAGACGAATTTGGTGCCGGCAGGGATCATGGGATATTCCTCCTTGTAAGTTTGACTGAGAAAAGGGAAGGGAGCGGCGGGGCCGGAATGGCCGCGCCGCTCCCGGCTTTCTTGGGCTGCCTTGCTCAGATGCCCAGCTCCGTCCAGAGCTCGCTGTAATAGCGCAGGGTGTCCTGGGGCTGGTTGACGTACATCTGGCACTTTTCCAGGATCTCCGGCGGGGTGAGGATGATGTCCAGGGTCTCCTGATCCAGCTCCTCCTCGTACTCCTCCTCATAGTAGGCGGGGTACTCCTCCATGGCTTCCACGTTGGGGGAGCCATACCAGATATAGTCCATGTTGGCAAGGCTGGAGGAGGTGGAGGTGATGAAGTTGATCCAGGCCTCGGCCTCCTCCTTGTGCTGGGAGGTCTTCAGCACGCACATGGCGTCCACGAACCAGTTGGAGCCCTCCTCCGGGATGACGAAGGCCAGATCCTGGTCGCTGTTGTCCACCATGGTCAGGTAGTCGCCGGCGTAGTACATGGCGATGGCGGCGTTGCCGCCCTCCATCTTCTGGAAGACCTGGTCCATGACGAAGGCCTGATAGACCCCCTGGTCCTTGGCGTTCTTCAAAAGCTCGAAGGCCTCCCGGATCTGGCCCTTGTCGGTGGTGTTCACGTCGTAGCCCAGGTAGAAAAGTCCGGCGGCCAGGGCGTCCCGGGAGTTGTTGATCATCAGGACCTGGCCCGCGTACTGGGGATCGAACATGGCGCTCCAGCTGGTGATCTCGCCGTCCACCATATCCCGGTTATAGATGATGCCGAGAGTGCTCCAGGTGTAGGGGACGGTATACTTGTTCTCCGGGTCGTAGGAGAGATTCTTGAAGCGGTCGTCAATGAGGTCGAAGTTGGGGATGTTGTCGTAGTTCAGCTCCGCCAGCATGTCCTCCTCAATGAGACGGCCGATCATGTAGTCCGAGGGGACGATGACATCGAAGTCCGCCCCGCCCATGTTGATGAGGGAGTAGAGGGCCTCGTTGCTCTCCGCCGTCTGGTAGTTGACCCGGATGCCGGTGGTCTCCTCGAACTCCGTGATGAGGTCCTCGTCGATATACTCGCCCCAGGAGCAGACGTTCACCACCCGGTCAGAGCGGCTGGAAGCGCCGGTGACCACCAGCGCCGCCACCAGAGCTGCGGCCAGGATGCCTGCTCCCACCCGCTTGAGGGAGGGAGGAAGCTGCCGCCGGGGGGCGAAGGGCGCCGGAGCTTCGCCCCGGCGGGCGGCCCGGTCGCTGCGGCTCTGGGCCCGGTTTTCCCGCAGGTTCACGAGAGCCAGCAGCAGCAGAACCGTCACGAAGAGCAGGGTGGAGATGGCGTTGATCTGGGGGCTCACCCGCTTTTTCGTCATGCCGTAGATGGTCATGGCCAGGGTGGAGGAGGCGGTGCCCGCCGTGAAGTAGCTGATGATGAAGTCATCCACGCTCATGGTGAAGGCCGTCAGGGCGCCGGAGACGATGCCGGGCTTGATCTCCGGCAGGACCACCTTCCAGAAGGCCTGCATCCAGGTGCAGCCCAGGTCCTGGGCGGCGTCGATGAGGTTGCGATCCATCTGCCGGAGCTTGGGGCCCACGGAGAGGATGACGTAGGGGATATTGAAGCAGATATGAGCCAGCAGCAGGGTGCCGAAGCCCATGGTCAGCCGCTCCGGCAGCACGATGAGGGACTGCCAGCCGTTGACCCACACGGCGAAGCTGTGCCAGCCGGTGAAGAAGGCCACGAAGAGGAGGCACAGGGAGACGCCCGTCACGATATCCGCGTTCATCATGGGGATGTTGTTCACCGTGGTGAGCACGTGCCGGGGGCGGCTGCGCATAGCGTGGAAGCCGATGGCGGCGAACGTCCCGGCAAAGGTGGCCGCCACAGTGGCGAGAAGCGAGACCAGCAGCGTCGTATAGATGCTCTGCAGGATGAGGCGGTTGTGGAAGAGCTCCCCATACCAGTGGAGGGAGAAGCCCTTCCAGACGCTGGAGCTGGCGCCCGCGTTGAAGGAGAAAATGATGAGGATGAAGATGGGCGCGTAGAGGAAGAGGAAGGTCAGCCCAATGAGGAAGCGGCTGCCGAAACGGGGGGAAGCGGTCTTTCTCATAGCATCACCGCCTGTTCCTCGCCCTCACCGAAGCGATTCATAATGACCATGCAGACCACCACGATGACCATCATCACAAGGGAGATGGCCGCCCCCAGCTGGGGATCGTAGGACCCGCCCAAAAACTGCCGCTCAATGAGGTCGCCCAGCAGCAGCTCCGTGCTGCCGCCCAGCATCTGGGAGATGGCGAAGGTGGAGACGGAGGGCACGAAGACCATGGTGATGCCGGAGAGCACGCCGGGGAAGCTCAGGGGCAAAATCACCTTGCGGAAGACGCTGACGCTGTCCGCCCCCAGATCCCGGGCTGCCTCGATGAGGGAGTGATCCAGCTTGACGATGACGGAGTAGATGGGCAGGATCATGAAGGGCAGGTAGTTATAGACCATGCCCAGCACCACGGCGCCCTGGGTGTTCATCATGGGGAAGAACTCCAGGCCCGCCCCGGTGATGTGGTTGTATAGGGCCAGGATGCCGATCTTCTCCAGAAGCTGGTTCAATAGGCCGTGGTTTTCTAGGATGGTCATCCAGGAGTAGGTGCGCAGCAGGAAATTCATCCACATGGGCAGCATGATGAGCACCATGCCCATCCGCTGGAAGGTGGGGCCCTCCCGGCTCATGAAGCAGGCCGTGGGATAGCCGATGAGAAGGCAGATCAGCGTCGCCACGACGGCCAGCTTGAAAGAGCGGGTGAAGACCGCGGTATAGGTGCCCATCTGGGCGAAATTCTCCAGGGTGAAGCCCCCCTCGGCGGAGGAGAAGGCGTAGACCACCATGATGAGGATGGGGGCCACCACAAAGATCGCCATCCAGACGACATAGGGGACGGCGAAGCGAGAGAGCTTATTCTTCATCCCCGCTCTCCTCCTCATCCAGCCCCAGGCTGGCGTCGTCCAGCTCGTCGTACTCCTCGGAGAAGGAGGAGTAGTCACCGAACATACCGGAGTAACGGCTCTTTTTCATCACGTGGATGCTGTCGGGGTCCAGCTTGATGCCGATGCGGGCATCCTTGGGGGAGTGGTCCGTGGTCTGGATGAGCCACTTGAAGCCCTTGAAGTCCACGATGATGTCGTACTGCATCCCCTTGAAGGTGACGGAGGTGACAGTGCCGGTGAGCTGGCCCTGCTCCACGGGGACGATGTCGATATCCTCGGGCCGGATGACCACGTCCACCGGCTCGTTGGGGGCGAAGCCCCCGTCCAGGCAGGGGAACTCCCGGCCATACATCTTTACCACGTTGTCCCGGGGCATGGTGCCGTCGATGATGTTGGATTCGCCGATGAAGTCCGCCACGAAGGCGTTCTTGGGCTCGTTGTAGATGTCCTCCGGGGTGCCGATCTGCTGGATGGTGCCCTTGTCCATGATGACGATGGTGTCGGACATGGAGAGGGCCTCCTCCTGGTCGTGGGTCACGTAGATGAAGGTGATGCCCACCTGCTGCTGGATGCGCTTGAGCTCGATCTGCATGTCCTTGCGGAGCTTCAGGTCGAG
>CAKTSC010000089.1 GCA_934597465.1 uncultured Dysosmobacter sp. | reverse complement strand
GCCAACTATGACATCCCGGAGCAGGACGACCTGCGCATCTCCTCCAACTACCTGGGCGTCCTGGCGGCGGAGGTGGCCGGGCTGCCCCTGACGGGCTACCAGCAGCTGCTCTCCCGACTGATGGATGTGCTGCCGGTGGCCGGCACCGCCGGCTTCGTCACGGCGGAGGGCGACGTTTACCAGCAGGCGGAGGAGCTGCCGGAGGACATCCTCACCCGTTACCGGGACTACGAGATCACCGCCTACAACCATCTCTTTGACGAGAAGCACCACCCGGAGAACTTCTTCACCCTCCGGAAATGAGAGACCGCGCTGGACGGCTCAGGCCGCCCGGCGCGCTTTCTCTTCCGGTGGGAATTTTCCCTTCCCTGGTGGCATTCGGGAGCGGGATGTGGTAGAATGGAGGTAAGACATTTGGGAAAGGGGGCGAGGGATCTGGATCGGATCATTCTTCACTGTGACCTCAACAGCTTCTTCGCCTCGGTGGAGCTGCTGAACCGGCCAGAGCTCCGGGAGCTGCCGGTGGCGGTCTGCGGCGATCCCAGCGCCCGGCACGGTATCATCCTGGCGAAAAATGAGCCTGCCAAGGCCTGCGGCGTGCAGACGGCGGAGACCATCTGGCAGGCCCGGCGCAAGTGCCCGAACCTTTTCCTGCTGCCGCCTCACCACGAGCTCTACCGCCTCTACTCCCGGGAGGTCAACGACATCTATGCCCGGTACACCGATCTCGTGGAGCCCTTCGGCATCGACGAGAGCTGGCTGGACATCACAGGGAGCGCCCACCTCTTCGGCGGAGATCCCCGGGCCATTGCCGACGGCATCCGGAGCACCGTGCGGGAGGAGCTGGGGCTGACCCTCTCCGTGGGCGTCAGCTTCAACAAGGTCTTTGCGAAGCTAGGCAGCGACTATAAAAAGCCCGACGCCACCACCGTCATCTCCCGGGAGAACTGGCGGGAGATCGTCTGGCCGCTGCCGGTGGGGAGCCTGCTCTTCGCCGGACGGGCCGCCCAGGGGAAGCTCCGGCAGTACGGCGTGGAGACCGTGGGGCAGCTGGCGGCCTGCCGCCCGGAGATGCTGGAGGGCCTGCTGGGAAAGAACGGCCTGCAGCTCCTCTCCTACGCCCGGGGGGAGGATCGGGAGGCGGTGCGCTCCCGCTTTCAGCAGGAGCCGGTGAAGAGCGTGGGCAACGGGCAGACCTTCCCCCGGGATCTCACATCCCGGCAGGAGGTGCGGGAGGAACTCAGCCTGCTGGCCGACAGCGTGGCCAGCCGCCTGCGCGCCTGCGACCTTTACGCCGGGGGCGTGCAGATCACCTACCGGACGCCGGACTTCCGGAACTTCAGCCGCCAGGCCCAGCTGCCCTCCCCCACCCACCTGATGCGGCCTCTGGCGGACGAGTGCCTGAAGCTGCTGGAGCGCATCTGGAAGCCCCCGGCACCCATCCGGATGCTCACCGTTACCGCCATCCATCTCACGGAGGAGGGGGACGCCTGGCAGCAGGAGGATCTCTTCTCCTCCGTTCCCCAGGAGAAGCAGCAGCAGAAACAGGAGAAACTGGAGCTGGCCATGGACAGCATCCGGGGAAAGTTCGGCCGGAACGCTATCCGTTTCGGCGCGTCCCATATTACCAAGGAGGAGGATCCCATGCCATGAATCTGATCGAAGCCAAGAAAGCGCTCCGCAGCGAGGTGCGGAAGGCGGAGCGCGGCCTGCCCCCCCGCTACCGGGAGGAATCCAACCGAGGCATCAACGCCCGGCTCCTGGCTCTGCCGGAGTTCGCCATCGCCCAGACGGTCTTCGCCTTCGTGGGCACCGCCCGGGAGATCGACACCACAGAGTTCCTTACAGAGACCCTGCGGCAGGGAAAGCGGCTGTGCGTCCCCCTCTGCACCGGGCCCGGGATCATGGAGCTGCGGAGGATCGCGGGCTTTGATGACCTGACCCCGGGGGCCTACGGCATCCTGGAGCCCAAGGCTGACTGCCCCGTGGTGCCCCTGGACGCGATCGATTTTTCCGTGATTCCTTGCGTCTCCTGCGACCGGGAGGGGCACCGCCTGGGCCAGGGCGGCGGGTTCTATGACCGCTTCCTGGCGGCCTACCGGGGCCCGGCGTACCTCGTCTGCCGGGAGCGGCTGCTCCGCAGCGAGATCCCCATGGAGCCCCATGACGCCATCATCCACTGGGTGGTGACGGAGAAGACCCTCTACGAGGACGGTATCCCGGATCAGATGAGCTGATATTACTGTAAAGCAATATTCCTTTTCAGAATAGAAGAAAACGGAGCTCCCGCTGCCACCAGGGCAGCGGGAGCTCCGTTTTCTCATTTCCGGAAGTAGCGGACAGCAGACTGGAAGAGCCGCATGTCGTACTCCCCGGGGACGTTGCGATAGAGGTCAGGGCCGATGCGCTCGCTGTGGCCCATTTTGCCGAGGACGCGGCCATCGGGGCTGGTAATGCCCTCCACGGCCCAGAGGGAGCCGTTGGGGTTCCAGTCGTCGACCAGGGTGGGGGCGCCGCACCCGTCCACATACTGGGTCGCGATCTGGCCGCGCCGGGCCAGCTGACGGAGGAGGGCCTCCGGAGCCAGGAAGCGGCCCTCGCCGTGGGAGATGGGAACGGCATAGACCTCCCCCACCCGGACTCCGGAGAGCCAGGGGGAAAGGTTGGAGGCCACCCGCGTCCGGACGATGCGGGACTGATGGCGGCCGATGGCGTTATAGGTCAGGGTGGGGCAGGTCTCATCAGGATCGATGATCCTCCCGTAGGGCACAAGGCCCAGCTTGATAAGGGCCTGGAAGCCGTTGCAGATGCCCAGCATCAGGCCGTCCCGGCGCTGGAGCAGGGCTTCCGCCTGCTCCCGGACGGCAGGGGCCCGGAGGAAGGCCGTGATGAGCTTGGCAGAGCCGTCGGGCTCGTCGCCGCCGGAGAAGCCGCCGGGGAGGATCAGCATCTGAGCCCGGGCCAGGGCGGCGGCGAAGCCCTCCACGCTGCGGCGGACATCCTCCGCCGTCTGGTTTTGGAGGATAAAGAGCTCCGCTTTGGCCCCGGCCTCCCGGAGGGCCCGCTGCGTGTCGTACTCGCAGTTGGTGCCGGGGAAAACCGGGATCAGGGCACGTGGCACGGCCGTGGAGACGGTGGGGGCGGCGGGTTTCCCTGCTGTAAAGGATATCGCCTCCACAGGAGGCTTCTCCCCTGCGGTTTTCGTAGGATAGATGCCCTCCAGCACGGCTTCGTTCCAGGCGAGGAGGTCTGCCAGGGAGGCGCGTTCGCTCCCCAGGTCAAGGGTCTCCTCCGCCGTGGTGACACCCAGGCGGAGGGCGTCCTCCGTCTCCTCTGTCTCCTCCGTCAGCTCCACCAGGAGGGCGCCGGGCATGGGGGCATACCAGTCCCGCGCCATCTCCGCCCGGAAGCCGACGCGGTTGCCGAAGGCCATCTGCATGAGCCCCTCGGCAAGGCCCTGCTCCACGGCCCAGGCGGCCTTCACCTTCCCTGCCCGGGCCAGGGCCAGGAAGCGCTGCCAGGCCCGGCGGATGCCCTGGGGGCCGTCCCCCGTGAAGAGGTACACCGGGTGGCCGGACGCCTTGAACTCCGGGCTCAGGACTTCCTCCGCCAGGATGGGTGCCACGGCGAAGGAGAGGAGGGTAGGCGGCACGTCCCGATCCAGGAAGGAGCCGGACATGGAGTCCTTGCCGCCGATGGCGGCGCAGCCGAAGTCCAGCTGGGCGTCCAGGGCCCCCAGCAGGGCGGCGAAGGGCTTGCCCCAGCGCTCCGGCTCCCGGCCAGGCTTGCCGAAGAACTCCTGCAGGGAGAGGTAGGCCCCGCGGCAGTCCGCCCCGGCGGCGGTGAGCTTGGCCAGGGACAGGCAGACGGACTCCCAGGCCCCCCGGTATGGATCCCGCTCCATGCGCCGGGGATCGAAGCCCCAGGCCATGACGCTGCCCTGGGCGGTATGCTGCCCCGGCAGCACCGGCAGCAGCGCCGCCATGGCCTGGGCGGGGGTGCGCTGGTACTTTCCGCCGTAGGGCATCAGGAGGCTCCCGGCGCCGACACTGGCGTCGAAGCGCTCCGTGAGGCCCCGGCGGGAGGCGCTCTCCAGACTGGCCGCCATTTCGCGGAGGGTTGCGGAGGCCTTGGGGCTCTCCCCTGCCGGGGCCTTCACCCGGACGAAGGCGTGCTTGGCGGCGCCGTTGGTATCCAGGAAGGCCCGGGAGAGATCCACGATGGTCTTCCCCCGCCAGCGCATCACCATCCGGGGCTCCGCCGTTACCACGGCCACCCGGTAGGCCTCCAGGTTTTCCCGGCGGGCGGCGGCCAGGAGGGCTTCCTCGTCCTCCGGAGCCACCACCACGGCCATGCGCTCCTGGGACTCGGAGATGGCAAGCTCCGTGCCGTCCAGACCGTCGTACTTCTTGCGGACGGCGTCCAGGTCGATGGCAAGGCCGTCCGCCAGCTCGCCCACGGCCACGCTGACGCCGCCGGCGCCGAAGTCGTTGCAGCGCTTGATGAGGCGGGTAACGCTGCCGTCCCGGAAGAGGCGCTGAAGCTTGCGTTCCTCCGGGGCGTTGCCCTTCTGCACCTCGCTGGCCATGGTCTGGAGGGACTTGGCGTCGTGGCGCTTGGAGGAGCCGGTGGCCCCGCCGATGCCGTCCCGCCCGGTGCGGCCCCCCAGGAGGAGGACGACATCCCCGGGAGCGGGGCGCTCCCGGCGGACATTGCCCGCCGGGGCGGCGGCCACCACGGCGCCGCATTCCAAGTGCTTGGCAAGGTAGCCCTGGTGATAGACCTCCGCCACGTGGCCGGTGGCAAGGCCGATCTGGTTGCCGTAGGAGGAGTAGCCCGCGGCGGCAGCCTGGCAGAGCCTGCGCTGGGGGAGCTTGCCGGGAAGGGTCTCGCTGAGGGGCCTGCGGGGATCACCGCAGCCGGTGACGCGCATGGCCTGGTGGACGTAGGCCCGGCCGGAGAGGGGATCCCGGATGCAGCCGCCGATGCAGGTGGCGGCCCCGCCGAAGGGCTCGATCTCCGTGGGGTGGTTATGGGTCTCGTTCTTGAACATCAGAAGCCAGTCCTGCTCCTCCCCGTCCACCCGGGCGGGAACATGGATGGAGCAGGCGTTGATCTCCTCGCTCTCATCCAGCGCCGGGAGCAGGCCCCGCTTTTTCAGCACCTTCGTGCCCAGGGTGGCGATGTCCATCAGGGTCTGGGGGCGCCTGGCGGCCTTCCCCTCCCCGTAGACCTCCCGCCGGAGGGCCAGGTAGCGGTCGTAGGCCGCCCGAACGGCGGGATCCTCCGCCGCCACCGCGTCCAGATGGGTGGAGAAGGTGGTGTGGCGGCAGTGATCCGACCAGTAGGTATCCACCACCCGGAGCTCCGTGACGGTGGGATCCCGGCGCTCCGTGTCCCGGAACCAGGCCTGGAGGAAGGCCAGGTCGTCGCCGTCCATGGCCAGGGCCATCCGCTCCCCCAGGGCGGCGAGACCGGCGGCATCCAGGGCGGTGAAGCCTGTGAGAACCGCCACGTCCGCCGGGGCGGCGGTCTCCCGGCGCAGGGTCTCCGGGGTCTCCAGGGAGGCCTCCCGGCTCTCCACGGGGTTGATGACGTAGCGCTTCACGGCGTCTACCTCCTCCGGCGTGAGGGCGCCGTAGAGGACGTAGACCTTGGCGGTGCGGACGGTGGGGCGCTCTCCCTGGCTCAGGAGCTGGACGCACTGGGCGGCGGAGTCCGCCCGCTGGTCGAACTGCCCCGGCAGGGGCTCCACGGCGAAGACCGCCGCGGCGTCCGGGGCGGAAAGCGTCTCGGTGACGGTGTCCAGCTGGGGCTCCGAGAGGACGGTGCCCTTCACCCGGCGGAAGAGGGCTTCGTCCAGGCCCTCCAGATCATAGCGGTTCAGGACGCGCAGGCGGGTGAGGCCGCCAAGGCCCAGGAAGGCCCGGCAGTCCGCCAGAAGGTTGGCGCTCTCGGGATCCAGGCCCGGCTTCTTCTCCACGAAAACTCGGTACAGCATCTCAATCCTCCCAGGCTTCCAGGGCCTTGGCCCCGATATCGTTCCGGCAGTAACGGTTGGCAAACCGGACGCCCTCCGCCAGGCGGTAGGCCTCCCGGACGGCCTGCGGCAGGGTGTCCGCCGTGGCGGTGACGCCTGCCACCCGGCCGCCGGCGGTGACAAGGACGCCGTCCCTCTCCCTGGCTCCGGCGATGTAGGTGTGGGCGGCGGCCTCCGGCGTCACGGTCAGGGGGAAGCCGGTCTCATACTTCCCGGGGTAGCCATTGGAGGCCAGCAC
>CAKTSC010000088.1 GCA_934597465.1 uncultured Dysosmobacter sp. | reverse complement strand
GGTGAAGACGGCGGAGGACTTCCGGAACATCCTGGGGGAGTTCCGGGTTTTCCAGCCCCAGCTGGTGCTGCTGGACATCGCCCTGCCCTTCTTCAACGGCTACCACTGGTGCGCGGAGATCCGGAAGATCTCCCGGGTGCCTATTATTTTCCTCTCCTCGGTTTCGGACAACATGAATATCGTCACCGCCATGGATCTGGGCGGGGACGACTTCGTGCCGAAGCCCTTCGACCTCGCGGTGCTCTCGGCCAAGGTGCGCTCCACCCTGCGCCGCTGCTACGATTTCGCGGCGCCGCAGCCCGTCCTGGCCCACCGGGGAGCGGAGCTGGACACGGCGGACGCCTCCCTCCGCTACCGGGGGGAGAAGCTGGACTTGAGCCGCAACGAGTTCCGCATCCTGCAGGTGCTGCTGGAGCAGAAGGGACGCACCGTCTCCCGGGACGCCCTGATGCAGAAGCTCTGGGAGACGGACAGCTTTGTGGACGAGAACACCCTCTCCGTCAACGTCAACCGCCTGCGGCGGAAGCTGGAGGGGCTGGGGCTCAGCGATTTCATCCGAACCAAGAAGGGGATGGGCTACCTCATTGAAAGCGACGAGTGAACTGGGAGCGTACCTCCGCTGCCGCTGGCCGGTGGGGACGCTGCTGCTGGGCTGCCTGGGGATCTTCACCCTCATCGGCTGGCTCTACGATATGCCGGGCGCGGCCTTGGGTTACGCCTGGCTCCTCTCCCTTGCCCTGATGGCGGCGGCTGGGGGCTGGGACTTCCTCTGCCGGCGGGGCAGGCGGCGGATGCTGCGGGCCCTCCGGGGGCAGATCACGGTGAGCCTGGACGGCCTGCCGGAGCCCTGGCCCGGGGTGGAGGAGGATTACCAGGAGCTTCTCGCCATCCTGCGCTGGCGGTGCCGGACGCTCTCGGCGGAGAGCGCCGAGAGCCAACAGAACATGGCGGATTACTACACCCTCTGGGCCCACCAGATCAAGACCCCCATCGCGGCGATGAAGCTCCTCTGCCAGGAGGATGACAGTGCGCGAGGCCGGGAGATGACGGCGGAGCTCCTGCGGGTGGAGCAGTATGTGGAGATGGTGCTCCATTACCTGCGCCTGGAGAGCGAGTCCACGGACTATGTCCTCCGGGAGACGGAGATCGACCCCCTGCTGCGGCAGGCGGCGCGGCGCTACGCGCCGCTTTTCATCCGCTCCCGGGTTTCCTTGCAGATGGAGGATACCGGCCTGCGCTGTCTCACGGACGGAAAGTGGCTGGGCTTTGTGGTGGAGCAGCTCCTCTCCAACGCGGTGAAGTACGCCCCCGGGGGAACCGTCCGGGTCTACGCGGAGGGGGAGACCCTCTGCATCGCCGACAACGGCATCGGCATCGCGCCGGAGGATCTGCCCCGGGTCTTTGAGCGGGGCTACACCGGGAAAAACGGCCGCCTGGAGCGGCGCTCCACCGGCATCGGGCTCTTCCTCTGCCGGGAGGTCTGCCGCCGCCTGGGCTACGGCATCACCATCACCTCCCACCCGGGGGAGGGGACGGAGGTGCGGCTGGATCTCCACCGGGAGAAGCTGGGCGTGGAGTGAGCGGACGGGGGAGCCCGTCCGCTTTCCCTTACAGCTTTCTTACAGAAATGTAAGAAAGCTGTAAGGGAAAGCCATGGCAGAGAGGAGGCGCCTCTGCTATCCTGAGGGGGAAGAACGAAGGAGGTCAATGCGATGTCTACCATTTTACAGGTGAAGCACCTGAAAAAAATCTACACCACCCGCTTCGGCGGGGCCCAGGTGCAGGCCCTCAGCGATGTGAATTTCAGCGTGGAGGCCGGGGAGTACGTGGCCATCATGGGCGAGTCCGGCTCCGGCAAGACCACGCTCCTGAATATCCTGGCGGCCCTTGACCGTCCCACGGACGGCCAGGTGCTGCTGAACGATGTCTCCCTCAGCGGCATCCGGGAGAAGGATCTGGCGGCCTTCCGGCGGACGCACCTGGGGTTCGTCTTTCAGGATTTTAACCTCCTGGACACCTTCTCCCTCCAGGACAACATCTTCCTGCCCCTGGTGCTGGCGGGGGAAGACTACCAGAGCATGAACCGCAAGCTCCGGCCCATCGCGGAGGAGCTAGGAATCGCGGAGCTGCTGAAGAAGTACCCCTACGAGGTCTCCGGCGGGCAGAAGCAGCGGGCCGCCGTGGCCCGGGCCCTCATCACGGATCCGGAGATCATCCTGGCCGACGAGCCCACCGGCGCACTGGATTCCAAGGCATCGGACAGCCTGCTCCGCCTCTTTGCGGAGATCAACGCCCGGGGGCAGACCATCGTGATGGTGACCCACTCCGTGAAGGCGGCCAGCCATGCCGGGCGGGTGCTCTTCCTGCGGGACGGCCAGGTCTACCACCAGCTCTACCGGGGAGAGGAGAGCCAGGAAGCCCAGTTCCGCCGCATCTCCGACACCCTGACGGTGCTCTCCCAAGGCGGTGAGACCCATGCGTAAGTCCGGATTCTACCCGAAGCTGGCCTGGGGCAACATCGTCCGCAACCGGCAGTTCTATGTACCCTATCTTTTGACGCTGGGGGGTACCGCCGCGGCCTTCTACATCATCGGGGCCCTGGCGGGAGCCCGGGATCTGCCTGTCATGAACCGCTATATCTACCTCTCCATGTTCATGACGTTCGGCCTTTTCGTCATCGCCATTTTCGCGGTGATCTTTCTCGGCTATACCAACAGCTTCCTCATGAAGCGGCGGCGGAAGGAGCTGGGACTTTATAACGTTCTGGGGATGGGAAAGCGGAACATCGCCCGGATGCTGGGAATGGAGACAGTCTACACCGCCCTCATCGGCATCGGCGGCGGGATCCTGGCGGGATTGCTGCTGCAGAAGCTGGTGACGCTTCTCCTCTGCCGCATTATGGCCTTCCATGGCACAGGCTTTTCCTTCTACGTCTCCCGGGAGGGAATTCTCGCCACCATAGCGCTTTTCACGCTGATCCTTCTGGGGAACCTTCTCGTGAACCTCATCCGGGTGGGGCGGCAGAGCCCCATG
Source organism: uncultured Dysosmobacter sp. (assembly GCA_934597465.1). Lineage (GTDB taxonomy): Bacteria > Bacillota > Clostridia > Oscillospirales > Oscillospiraceae > Oscillibacter. The sequence continues at coordinate 3,255 of CAKTSC010000088.1, read as the reverse complement.
GAGCTGATGCGCTCTGCCAGCGCCGGAGAACGGGAGCCCAAGAGCAACTGGCCCATGGCCATCCTGGGCATTCTGGCTCTCGGCGGGGGCTACGCCATCGCCGTCTTTACCAATAACGCCGGCATGGCCTTTGCACTCTACTTCCCGGCGGTGATCCTTGTGATCATTGGAACCTACGCCCTGTTCACGGCTGTCAGCATCGTGGCGCTGAAGGCGCTGCGGAAGAATAAACGCTACTACTATCAGCCCCGGCACTTTATCGGCGTTTCCGGTATGCTCTACCGGATGCGGCGCAACGCCGTGGGACTGGCCAACATCTGCATTCTCTCCACCATGGTGCTGGTGATGGTCTCCGGCACTCTGGCGTTGTACCTCAACTCCCAGCAGACGCTGGAGAAGCAGTTCCCGGCAGAGCTGTCCGTGGCCGTCCGCTACCAGGCGGATCAGACGCCGGCCTTCGATGGGGACGCCTTCAGCGCCCGGCTCCTGGCAGAGCTGCGGGAGAAGGACTGCCCGGCGGAGATACTCTATTCCTACCGCCGTTTTACCCTCTCCATGGACGAGATCCCCGGCGGCTACTTCCGCCGCCATGAGTATCAGTCCCAGACCAAGGATATCAACTTCCTCACGGCGGCGGACGCGGAGGCTATCACCGGCCTGCAGCTCACGGATTTTGCTCCTGTGACGCTGCGCTTCCCCCTGACTGCCGCGGCGGAGCAGGGCAATGGCGGTGCGGATGAGTACTCCGAGATCACCGTGGAGGCGGCAAAGCTCACGGAAACAGTCCCCGCTGTGGGCGGCGCCTTCGTCAACATCAATGTCCCCGTCTGGCTGGCGGTAAAGGACGACGCGGCCCTGCAGGCCGTGTGGGATACCCAGGCGGCGGCCCAGCGGGTTCGGATCCCAGGCAGCAGCCCCAACGCAATGGTCTTTCAGACCTTCTGCCGCCTGGATACCGACCCGGAGACCCAGCTGACTGTGGAGCGGGAGCTGGACTTCGGCCAGGGCTACTCGGCGGCGGAGGTCGGCAGCTGGGAGCGCGTTAATGCGGACAGCAAGGAGAGCTTCACGCGGGACTACTACGCGCTTAACGGCGGTTTCTTCTTCCTGGGTCTGTTCCTGGGCTTCCTCTTCATCATGGCGGCGGTGCTCATCATCTACTATAAGCAGGTATCCGAGGGCTACGAGGATCGGGAGCGCTACCGCATCATGCAGGACGTGGGCCTGGAGCGGAGGATGGTAAAGTCCTCCATCAGCTCACAGATTTTGGTGGTGTTCTTTGCCCCGCTGCTGGTGGCGGCCATCCATGTGGCCTTTGACTTCAAGCTGATGCTGCACCTTCTCGCCATGTTCGGCCTCCACGAGGGGGGCACGACCCTCCTCTGCACGGCGGGAACCTTCCTGGTCTTTGCTGTGATCTATGGGCTGGTCTACCTGCTGACCGCCCGGACGTACTATCGAATCGTGCAATAAATTGTATCAAAGGTACAGGAAAGTGCCCGGCAGCCGCTGCCGGGCACTTTCCCTTTGCAAGCGGCGGAGGGTTCAGCGCGGGGAATTTGAGGGAAAATTGTAACCAAAGAGGCCTTGACTGCAAATTGGGGAAAGACTATCATATCCGGTGTCCGCTGCTTGCGGACGGATGAACGATACTCTGTGCTCCGGCACTTTCCATATCCTACTTGCAGGAGGAACTCCATGGTCTTTTCCACCCCCATTTTTCTCTTCTACTTCCTGGCGGCCACGCTGCTGGTCTATTACCTGGTGCCCCGGTGGGGCCGCAATGTCGTCCTGCTGCTCTCGTCCCTCTTCTTTTACTACTGGGGGGAGCGGAGCTACACCGTCATCATGCTCCTCTCCACCGTCATCGACTATACCCATGGCCTGCTGGTGGAGCGCTGCAAGGGGAGGGGAAACCTAAAAGGCGCCAAGCTGGCCGTGGCCTCCTCCATGGTCTGCAACCTGGGCATCCTGTTCTTCTTCAAGTACTACGACTTCATGGCGGGGAGCCTGCAGGCGGTGGGAGTGGATCTCCTGCCGGTGCTGGGCATCCATCTGCCCATCGGCATCAGCTTCTACACCTTCCAGACCATGAGCTATACCATCGATGTCTACCGGGGGGATGCCAGGGCCCAGCGGAACATCCTGAATTTCGGCACCTTCGTGACACTCTTCCCCCAGCTGGTGGCGGGGCCTATCATCAAGTATAAGGATCTGGGGGAGCAGATTGACTACCGGGAGTACCGGGCAGACCGCTTCGCCGCCGGGGTGGAGCTCTTCACCATCGGCATGGCGAAAAAGCTGCTGCTGGCCAACAACGTGGGCCAGCTCTGGGACGTTTACCAGGCTACGGCCCTCACAGACCTGACCGTGGCGGGGGCCTGGCTGGGGGTGCTGGCCTACACCTTCCAGATCTACTTCGATTTCTCCGGCTATTCGGACATGGCCACGGGACTTGGGCGAATGCTGGGCTTTGAGTTCCTGCCCAACTTCAACTACCCCTATATCTCCCGCAGCATCACGGAGTTCTGGCGGCGCTGGCACATCTCCCTGTCCACCTGGTTCCGGGAGTACCTCTATATCCCCCTGGGAGGCAACCGCTGCTCCAGGGCGAAATGGATGCGGAACCTCTTCCTGGTCTGGGCGGCCACCGGCATCTGGCACGGGGCCAGCTGGAACTTCCTGCTCTGGGGCCTCTACTTCTGGGCCTTGCTGCTGCTGGAGAAATTCCTGCTGGCAAAGCCCCTGGCCAAGGCCCCGGCGGCGGTGGGGCACATCTATACCATGCTCCTGGTGATGGTGAGCTGGGCCATCTTCGCCATGGAGGACTTCTCCCGCCTGGGGAGCTATCTCCGGGTGATGTTCGGCCTGGGCGGCGCGCCGCTGGCGGACGCGGCCTTCGGCTACTACCTCCGGAGCTACCTTCCGGTGCTGGTGGTGGCCGCCATTGCGTCCACACCCCTGGCGGCCACGCTCTGGCGGAAGCTGCCGGAGCGGGCGGCCCAGGTGCTGGGCACCCTGGCCATCCTGGCGGGGCTGCTCCTCTGCACCGCCTATCTTGTGGCGGGCACCTACAACCCCTTCCTCTATTTCCGTTTCTAAGGAGGTGAGCCCATGTCGAAACGCTATTCCATCTTTCTCACGGCGCTGTTCTGCGCTTTCCTGGGCGGCATGGCCCTCCTGAGCCTGCTGCTGCCCAAGGAGAGCTTCTCCGAGCTGGAGAACCGCTACCTCCAGAAGGCCCCCACCCTGAGC
>CAKTSC010000087.1 GCA_934597465.1 uncultured Dysosmobacter sp. | reverse complement strand
GCCGGGCTGCAGGGCGCTGATGCTGTACACCCGGGTGCCCTTGCCGCTCTGCCACTGGCCGGTGGCGGTGTGGGGCAAGCTGACGCCGAACTGGCTGTAAACATACATGGTGAAACCGGAGCAGTCAAAGCCCTTGGGGGAGGCCCCGCCGTAGACGTAGCGGGTGCCGAGATACTTCTGGGCCAGGGACACCATGGCGGAGCCGCTGGAGCTGGCGCTGACGGTGCCGTAATCCAGGGAGGGGATCAGGTCGACGAGGTCGCTGCGGATGTACCCGGTGGTCTCGTCCTTGCACTGAACGCTGTACCAGCCGTCCACAAAGCCGGTGACGGTGAAGGCCGTGTCCTCGGTGAGGGTGGCGGCCACGTCGGACTCGGTGGTGGCCTCGGTACGGACGCGGACGCCGCCGCAGTTGACGCGGCCGTAGGTCTTGAAGACGTTGTCCTTGTCCTTCACCAGGTAATCGGCGTGGATGTAGCCCTCGTTCCCGGCGAAGGCCACGTGATACCAGTTATCCTCCGGCTTCTCCGCCAGCAGAGCCACGGCGGTGCCCTTATTCAGGGTGGTGAGGATCTGAGAGGAAGTGGAGGCTTCCGCGCGGAGACGCACGGAGGAGCCGGTGACAGCGCCAACGCCCACGGATTCCTCCGCGGCGGCGGCGCTCAGCGCCAGGGCGGCGGCGGTGAGGGCGGAGAGAACCAGGACTTTCGCTGCCTTGCCGGTGACATGTCGCATGACGGTACGCTTCCTTTCTTTATTCATCGGTACGCCCGGAAGGGCGGAGGGTGGAGCTTACTTATCGTCCTTCAGGGCCCGCTGCAGCCAGATGGAGCCGATGTCCATGGCGGCGTAGAGACTGTCCTTCTCGCTCTTTTTCAGCACGCGATCCCGGGACTTGAGGTCGGGATCCGTCAGCTGGAGCTGGACGGAGACCTTGGTGGCCACGCTGATATCCTGCAGGGGCTTGCTGGCAAGCACCTGCATCATGATGATATACTTGTCGGCCATGGAGCCGTAGTAGATCAGGTTGTCGATCCGGCGGAGAGGATGGCCCTTGTAGACCAGACCCTCGGCCTTGACCTTTTTCTCAGACATTTCGATACCCCTTTGCAATGTTTGTAACCGAATTGTAACATATTTCAGGAGGCGTGTCAATGCCGGTTCGGAAAGAAACCCGGGGGCGGAAGTGGAAAAATCCGGCCTTTTCCCTGGGAAATGGTCTGAAATCGTGCGAAAAAGCCTGGGAAATGAGCAAAATCGGCTGATTTCCCGTAATCGGCGGGACGCCGGTTAAAAATTGCGCAAGGCGAAAAAAATTTTGCGGCGGGGCGGAAAAGTGACAAATTGTTACCGGCTTGTCTCCAGCGGGCGGAGCGGACGGGGGAGGGAACAGGGGATGGGAGATGCTGGAAATCTGAACAGGCGCGAAAAAGCGGGCGGAGGGGATGTCCCTCCGCCCGCGGCGGTCACTTGCCGGGCTCAGATGCCAAGGTACCGGCGCACCAGGATCTGCAGCAGCTCGTCCCGATCCACCTTGCGGATGAGTGTCCGGGCGCCCATGTGGTTGGTGATATAGGTGGGATCCTCCGAGAGGATGTAGCCCACGATCTGGTTGATGGGGTTGTAGCCCTTCTCTTCCAGGGCGCGGTAGACCGTGGAGAGGATCTCGTGGATCTCCGCGTCCTTCTCCGAAGCCAGGTCAAATTTCCGGGTGAAATCATCCATTCCAGGGCACCGCCTTTCTTTCGCCCTTAGTATACTCGCTTTTTGGGAAATTGTAAAGGAAAGAATTTCAGCGGAGGCGGGCGCCCAGGTCGGTTTCGAGGGCGGCGAGGATGCTCTTGACATCGGCATCGGCTTCTTCGGCGGTGAGGCTTCGGTCATCGGCGCGGAGGGTCAGGCGGAAGGCCACGCTCTTTTTGCCCTCCGGCACGCCGATGCCGGTGTAGATGTCGAAGAGCTCCACGGCCTTGAGAAGGCCCTTGGCCCCCCGGCGGATGCACTCCTCCAGGTCGCCCACGGGGATGGCCTTGCCGCAGACCACGGCGATGTCCCGGCTGACGGCGGGGAAGCGGGGCAGGGGCCGGTAGACGGGATCCGGGCCCATGACGGAGAGCAGGGCGGAGAAGTCCAGCTCGGCGGCGTAGAGCTCGCAGTCCACGCCGTAGTTGGCGGCCACGTGGGGATGGATCTGGCCGAGAGTGCCCAGGCACTTCTCGCCCACGTAGACCCTGGCGCAGCGGCCGGGGTGGTAGGAGGGGTTCTCCCGGTCGGCCACATACCGGGCGGCGGGGATGCGCAGGCCGTCCAGCACGGTCTCCACCGCGCCCTTCAGGGTGAAGAAGTCATAGCCCTCGCCGTAAGCGCCCAGAGACAGCACCTTGGGCTCGTCGGCCAGGCCGTCGGGCCGCTTGAAGTAGGTGCGGCCCAGCTCATAGAGCCGCGCAGAGGGGTTGCGGAAGCTGTAGTTCCGGGCCAGGATCTCCAGCAGGGAGGGGAGGATGGTGGTGCGCATGATGGAGGTATCCTCGCCCAGGGGGTTGAGGATTTTCAGGGAGTCCCGGAGGGGGGAGTCCTTGGGGAGGTCGATCTTATCGTAGTAACTAGGGGAGATGAAGGAGTAGGTGATGATCTCATTGTACCCGGCGGAGCGGCAGAGATCGCCCACCCGGTTCTCGGCCTTCTGGGTGGGGTTGAAGCCCCGGCGCTGGGTGAGGCCGGTGGCCAGGGTATCCGGGATGGCGTTGTAGCCGTGGAAGCGGGCCACTTCCTCCGCGATGTCGGAGTAGTGCTCCACGTCGGAGCGCCAGGAGGGCACCAGGATGGTGTCCCCCTCCAGGCCGAAGCCCAGGGAGAGGAGGATGCGGCGCATCTCGTCCTCGGGGACGTCGGTGCCCAGGAGGCCGTTGACCTTGGCGGGCTCCAGCTTCACGGTGACGGGGGCGGAATCCTTGGCGATGACATCCATGACGCCGTCCACCACCTCGCCGGCCCCCAGGAGCTCCACCAGCTCGCAGGCCCGCTGAACGGCCTTCATGGTGTTCATGGGATCCAGGCCCTTCTCGTAGCGGGCGGAGGCGTCCGTGCGCATATTCAGGGCGGCGGCGGTGCGGCGGACGGAGGCACCGTTGAAGTTGGCGGACTCGAAGAGCACCATGGCGGTATCGCCCACGATCTCGCTGTTGGCGCCGCCCATGACGCCGGCCACGCAGACGGGCTTTTCCTCATCGCAGATGCAGAGCATGGAGGGGGTGAGCTTGCGCTCATTTCCGTCCAGGGTCTGGATGGCCTCGCCTTCCCGGGCGGTGCGGACGATGATGTGGCCGCCCTTCACGCAGGAGAAGTCGAAGGCGTGCATGGGCTGGCCGTACTCCAGCATCACGTAGTTGGTGATGTCCACGATGTTGTTGATGGGCCGGACACCGGAGTTCCGCAGCCGCTGGCGCATCCAGGCGGGGGAGGGCTGGATCTTTACGTTCTTCACGAGACGCGCGGTGTAGCGGGGGCAGAGGTCGGCATCCTCAATGTCGATGTCCACGGAGTCGGCAATGGAGCCGCCGCAGCCGCGGATCTCGGGGGTGTGGAGCATCAGGGGCTTGCCGAAGGTGGCGCTGGCCTCCCGGGCAAGGCCGATGACGCTGAGGCAGTCCGGCCGGTTGGGGGTGATCTCAAACTCCACCACGTGGTCGTCCAGACCCAGGACGGCGGCGATATCGTCGCCGGGCTTGGCCCCGTCCTCGCGGAGGACGAAGATGCCGTCCGGGATGCAGTGGGGGAACTCCGCCTGCTGGGCGTGGAGGTCAGAGAGGGTGCAAACGGTGTCGGTCTTGTTGTTGTAGGCCACGAGATCGCCTGTGTGGAGGTTGGCGCAGAGAGTGTCGGGGGAAGCGGTGGCAGCGCCGGTATCCAGCGTGGTGTGGAAGCTGCCGTCCGGCTGGGGCTCGCACTCCAGCACCCGGGCGCAGACCACGGGGCCGAAGACCTTGCCGCCGGGCTGGATGTCCGCCGGGATGGAGGGCTTGTCCTTCTCCAGGGGGTGGTAGTCGTTCAGCAGGGCGGCGGGGGTGATGACGGCGTAGGGATAGTCATGCTCGGCGGTGAGGCCCAGCTCCTTCAGGGAGCAGAGCATGCCATAGGACGCCACGCCCCGGAGCTTGCCCTTCTCAATCTTGACGCCGCCGGGGAGCAGGGACTTGTGCAGGGCCACGGGCACGAGGTCGCCGGGGTGGATGTTCCACGCGCCGGTGACGATCTGGACGGGCTCGGCCTCGCCCACGTCCAGCTGGCAGACCCACATGTGGTCGCTGTCCGGGTGGCGCTCCATGGAAAGGAGCCTGCCCACCACGACGTTTTTCAGGGATTCGTTGAGAACCTCCGTGATCTCCACCTTGGAGCCGGAGAGAGTCATGGCCTCGGCGAAATCCCGGTCGCCCACCTGGGCCACGTCCACGAACTCGTTGAGCCATTTACGGGAAAGTTTCATATCAGCACCTCTGTCGGAATGTGAATTGAGAATGGAGAATGGATAATTGAGAATTGAAAGTGGGAGTGCGGGGGATCCGAGGGGCTCTCCCCTTGGTTTCGCCGCCTGCGGCGAAAGAGCCAGGATCATTTTTCCGGCGGCGTGTACGTCGGAAAAATTCCTTGACTCAGCCGCCTTGGGCGGCGTCACCAGTGACCGATGTCACTGGTGGGGGGAAGGCAGAGGGGGGACTTTAGTCCCCTCTCGCATCAGAATTGCGACAGGAAGCGGACGTCGTTCTCGAAGATCAGGCGCAGGTCACTGATCTTGAAGCGGCCCATGGCCATGCGCTCGAGACCGAAGCCGAAGGCGAAGCCGGAGTACTCATCCGGGTCGATGCCGCAGTTGCGCAGCACCTTGGGGTGCACCATGCCGGCACCCAGGACTTCGATCCAGCCCTCGCCCTTGCAGGTGGGGCAGCCCACGCCGCCGCACTTGTGGCACTGGATGTCCATCTCGCAGCTGGGCTCGGTGAAGGGGAAGTGGTGGGGGCGGAAGCGGGTGACGGTGCTGGGGCCATAGAGCTTGCGGATGACGGCGTTGAGGGTGCCCTTCAGGTCGGCCATGGTGACGCCCTTGTCGATGACCAGGCCCTCGATCTGGTGGAACATGGGGGAGTGGGTGGCGTCCACCTCGTCCTTGCGGTAGACCCGGCCGGGGGAGATCATGCGGATGGGGACGCCGTGGGCCTCCATGGCGCGGATCTGCATGGGGGAGGTCTGGGTGCGGAGGAGGATGGTGGAATCCTCCGTCAGGTAGAAGGTATCGCTCCACTCCCGGGCGGGATGGTCGGCGGGGGTGTTGAGCTTGGTGAAGTTGTAATCCTCGGTCTCGACTTCCGGGCCGTCGAAGATCTCAAAGCCCATGTTGAGGAAGATCTCCTTGATCTCGTCCAGCACGGCGTACATGGGGTGCTTGTGGCCGAGAGTGACTTCCTTGCCGGGGATGGAGACGTCCAGGGTCTCGCTCTCAAGCTTTGCGGCCATGGCGGCCTCCGCCAGGACGGCGGACTGGGACTCGATGGCCTTCTCCAGGGCGGCGCGGACATCGTTGGCCAGCTGGCCCATGACGGGGCGCTCCTCGGCGGAGAGCTTGCCCATCTGCTTGAGGACGGCGGTGAGCTCGCCCTTTTTGCCCAGGTACTTCACCCGGAGGGCCGCCAGGTCTTCGGCGGCCTTGGTCTCGGCGATGGCATCCAGCGCCGCGGCGCGGATGACTTCCAACTGCTGCTTCATGGTATGGATACTCCTTTTCAGAATGGGATGATGAGGGAAACGGGGCAGCAAAAAAGCGCCTTCGCCCCGACATTGGGACGAAAGGCGCTGCCTTCCGCGGTACCACCCAAATTCGTGCCGCATGGCACGCACTTGTGCGCCCGGTAACGGCGGGCGGCCGTCCATGTCTCCATGGCTGCTCCCGGGCGAACCAAACCGGACAGATCCGCAGGCCGGCTCTCAGCCGATGACCGACCCTCTCTTGGCGGCGTTTCCCGGTTATTTTCCCGTTCCTCGCATGGTTTTCGTATACTAACTGCCACTTTACCACGGAAATGGGAGAAAAGCAAGAGGGGAAAGGGAGAATTGAGCAGGAACAATTACAATTAACAGTGAATAATTGATAATTGAGAATCGGCCCTGCGGGGGACGAGGGAGCGGGCGGCCCCGTAGGGTCGCCCCTACGGGGTTATCGGGAGGGGCAGCAGATCCGGGGGAACGGGCGGGGACGGAGCCCCGCCCCTACGCGGTTGCCGGAAGTTTCTGCGGGGGCCGATGGGGGCATCGGATCCTACGGGC
>CAKTSC010000086.1 GCA_934597465.1 uncultured Dysosmobacter sp. | reverse complement strand
GAGCTACAACCTGATGACGGCGTCCTTCGTGGCGCCAGTGTCCTTCAATCCCTGCAGCATCGCCCTGTCGGTGTCCCGGCGGCACTACACGGTGGATCTGCTCCGGGAGCAGGGAGCCTTTGCCCTCTCCGTCCTGGCGGAGGGGCAGGAGGAGGTGGCCCGGCGCTGCGGCTGCCAGTCCGGCCGGAAGACCGACAAGTCCCGGCTGGTGGCCTATGACCTGGCGGAGCGGGGACTGCCTGTGATCCGGGAGGCGGCCGCCTACCTCATCTGCAAGGTGCGGCAGACGGTGGACTATGAGGATCGGGTGCTGTTTCTGGCGGAGGTGGAAAAGGGCAGCTTCACGGAGCGGCCGCCCCTGCACTATGTCCCCCGGGAGTTCTTCCCGCCCAGGCTGGAGGAAACGGAGGGAGCCTGAGAGAAAAGGCCCGGAGCGCCAAGCGCTCCGGGTCTTTTCGCGGGCATATTGGGTGCGGCTTTTGAATGCTGGGGAAGGGGCGGACTCTCAGCGCAGGTTTTTGTGGGGGGGATGGAGGTGGCGGTGGGGGTGGGGGGTGTTGGATGGGTGGCTTTTGGCGGGGACGGAGAGGAGCCAGATGGTGACGAAGATGAAGGCGAAGCCCAGGAGATCCGTCTTCGTGAAGCGGGTGCCAAGCCACAGCATGCCCAGCACGGCGGCCACCACGGGCTCCGTGATGGCCAGGAGGGAGGCCTTCACCGGGCCGATGTCCGCCACGCCCCGGAGATAGAGGGTGGTGGCCAGGATGGAGCCCGTCAGCACCACGCCGCACATGGCGAGCCAGCCCCGGGGGGAGATGGTGTCAAAGCCCAGGCGCCAGCTGCGGACGGCGAGATTGGTGGTAATGCCGCCCAGGAGCATGCCGAAGCCGGAGACCAGGACATTGCTCCACCGGGCCAGCAGGGGTTTGGGGATAATGGTGTAGAGGGTCACGGTGACGGCGGTGGCGATGCCCCAGAAGAGGCCCTGGGGGGAGAGCACCAGGTGGTGGAAGTCGCCGCCGGTGGCCAGAAGCCAGGTGCCCGCCACGGCGAAGAAGAGGGCCGCCCACTCCCGCAGGTTGGGAGCCTTGCGAAGCTGGATGCAGGTGATGATGAGGATGAACACCAGGTTCAGGTTCTGCAGCACCGTGGTGGTGGCGGCGTTGGAATAGACGATGGCGGTGGTGTAGGCGTACTGGCTGCCCACAAGGCCCACCACGCCATAGATCAGAAGCCGCAGCAGGGCCCGCTTATCGTGGATGGCCTCCAGGAACTGCCCGCGGTTGCGCAGGAAGCTCCAGCTCAGCAGCACGAGACCGGCGGCCACCGTGCGGAAGCAGGTGAGCTCCAGGGGCGTGGCGCTGGAGTTGGTGAAGAGGTATTCCGAGAGGGTGCCGGAGACGCCCCAGCAGACGCCGCCCAGAATGGCGCAGAGAACGCCCCGCAGGGTATGGGATGATGCTTCCAAGTTTCGTTTCCTCCTTGACGCTTTTGGGGGAAAGCGCCGTGCCGAATGGCCCCGAGGGGGCGCGCGGCCCGCCTGACCGGCGGGACAGTGCCCCCAGAATACGACATCCCGGCGGCCTTGTCAAGGGGAATTTTTCGCGGCGAATTGTCCGCGGGAGGCGGACAATTTGGAGGAGGCTTGGCTGCGGGGAAACGGGGCGGCGGGATATCCGTAGGGCCCCGGCAGTCCGGGGGAAAGGGAAGCGCCCCTTCGGCGGGAGCCGGAGGGGCGCGGGTGAGATCTGAGGATGGCGTTTTCCGGACGTGGGGTTTTAGGGTGCGGTGCTCCGGGGGGTCAGCCCTTCAGGGCCTCGGCCCAGGCGCCGTACTTCTCCACGTTGGCGGCGGCATCGGCGGCGTCGGTGCCCCGGGCCAGGATGTAGACCTTGATCTTGGGCTCGGTGCCGGAGGGACGGGCCAGGATGGTGGTGCCGTCGGCAAGCTCAAAGCGCAGGACGTTGGAGCCGGAGAGTTCCATCTTGGTGACTGCGCCGGTGCGGCAGTCGTGGACGGTGCCGTCGTTATAGTCCTTGCGGACGACGACCTGGGTGCCGGCGATCTCCTTGGGGGGCTCGTCCTTGAGCCTGCGCATGAGCTCCGCCATGTCCCGCAGGCCGTCCAGGCCGGGCATCACCAGGTTGTGGGTCTTCTCGGCGTAGTAGCCGTACTTCTCATAGAGGGCGTTCAGGGCGTCGAAGAGGGTCATGCCCTGGGCGGCGTACCAGGCGGCCATCTCCGTGAGGAGCATGGAGGCGGTGACGGCGTCCTTGTCCCGGACGTAGTCGCCCAGCATGTAGCCGTAGCTCTCCTCGTAGGAGAAGATGACCTTGCCCTCGCCGGCAGCCTCCAGGGCGTTCTTCTTCTCCGCCATGAACTTGAAGCCGGTGAAGGTATCGTAGCAGGTGACGCCGTTGGTCTCGGCCACCTTGCGGGCCATCTCGGTGGTGACGATGGTCTTCAGGGCCACGGGATGCTCCGGCATCTTCCCGGAGCGGCGCATGGCGCCGATAAGGTAGTCCAGCAGCAGAACGCCGGTCTGGTTGCCGGTGACGGGCTGGTATTCCCCCTGGGGATCGCGCACCAGGATGCCCACCCGGTCGCTGTCGGGATCTGTGCCCAGGATGAAGTCCACGTCGTTCTCCCGGGCCAGGTCGATGGCGAGATAGAAGCCCTCGGGGTTCTCCGGGTTGGGGGAGACCACGGTGGGGAAATTGCCGTCGATGACCATCTGCTTCGGCTCGCAGAGAAGGTGCTTGATGCCGAGAGTCCGCAATGCCTCCGGCACCAGCTTGTAGCCGCAGCCGTGGAAGGGGGTGTAGACCATCTTGAAGGTGTCCGCCACCTTGGCGACGGTCTCCTTGTCGTTGATCATGGCGGTGACGTTGGCCATAAATTTGCGGTCGGTTTCTTCGCCCAGGGTCTCGATGAGCCCGGACTTCACGGCCTCGTCGAAGTCCATGCGCTTCACGCCGGTGAAGATGTCGATCTCCGTCAGGCGCTTTGCGATGGTGTCCGCGTGGTGGGGGGGCAGCTGGGCGCCGTCCTCCCAGTAGACCTTGTAGCCGTTATACTCCTTGGGGTTGTGGCTGGCGGTGATGTTCAGGCCCGCCTGGCAATGGTATTCCCGCACGGCGAAGCTCAGCTCGGGGGTGGGGCGCAGGGCCTCGAAGATCCGGACGTGGATGCCGTTGGCGGCGCAGACTTCGGCGGCGGCCCGGGCAAACTCCATAGAGTGGTTGCGGCAGTCCATGCAGATGGCGATGCCCCGGCGCTTGCCCTCCTCGCCCTGGGCGGCGATGACCTCCGCAAAGCCCTGGGTGGCCCAGCGGATGACATGGATGTTCATGTTGTGGAGGCCGGTGGCCATGATGCCCCGGAGACCGGCGGTGCCGAACTCCAGCGGGCCGTAGAACCGGCTCTCGATCTCGTGGTCATCGGCGCGGATGGCCTCCAGCTCGGCCTTTTCCGCCTGGGACAGGGCGGGGCTTGCCAGCCACTTCTCATACTCCTTGCGATAATCCATCAGGGTTCCTCCTTTTCCGCTTCCGCGGCAGTATCAACGGGGTTCATCAGCTCCCGGGCTTCCTCCAGCCGGGAGGCGGGAACATAGAGCTGCACGCCGTAGCCGGAGAAGCCCAGCACCACCTTGCCCAGGGTGCCGTCCTTGTCGTAGCGGCGCAGCACGGGGATGCCGTAGGAGCGGAGCATCTGGCAGAGGAGCTCCGCCTCGCCGCCGGCCTCCACGGCGTCCGTCAGGTAGGCGGGGGGCTCAAAGGTGCCGGTTTCGTCCTTGGGCCAGCGCTCCAGCAGGTCGTTTTCCGCCCGGGCCCAGTGATCCTTGGCCTGATCCATGGGGATAACCTCCTTTTCCGGGACGCTACTTGTGGTAGCGGCTCCCGCTGTTGATCTGATAGGCCCGGTAGATCTGCTCCAGCAGCATCACCCGGGCGAGATGGTGGGGGAAGGTCATGGGGGAGAGGGAGAGACGCTTGGCCGCCATGGCCTTGAGGCTGGGGTGCAGGCCGAAGGAGGAGCCGATGAGAAAGACCACATGGCTTCCGCCCCGGACGGCGCTCTCTGAGAGGAAGGCGGCCAGATCCTCGCTGGAGCAGAGCTTCCCCTCCACGCAGAGGGCGATGAGGAGGCAGCCCTGGGGGAGCCTGGCCCGGACGGCGTCGGCTTCCTTTGAGAGGGCGGCTTCGATCTGGGCCGGGGAGGGGTTCTCCGGCAGGCGCTCCTCCGGGAGCTCGATGACCTCGGCGCGACAATAACGGGAGAGGCGCTTCAGGTATTCCGCCGCGGCGTCGGTATAGAAGTGCTCCTTCAGCTTCCCCACGCAGACGACGCTTACTCGCTGCATACGGCGGCCTCCCTTCCGTAGCGGCGGCTGAGGCCGCTACGGGGCGCGGCCTCCAGGGGGAGGTCGAAGCCCGCGTCCGCCAGGGCCCAGCGCACGGCGGAGAGGGCCCGCTCGGGGGTGTTGTTCTCGGCGCTGAGGTGGGCCAGGACGAACTCCTCCGTCCCCTGTCCGGCCATGGCCGCGGCGAAGGCGGCGGCGGTCTCGTTGCTGAGGTGGCCCAGGTTGCTGAGGATGCGTTCCTTTAAGTAGTAGGGGTAGGGGCCGCTCCGGAGGAGCTCCACATCGTGGTTGGCTTCCAGCAGAAGGAGGGAGACCCCGGCGAGGATCCCGGCGGCTTCGTCCGTCACATAGCCGCTGTCCGTCAGGACGCCCAGCTCATCGAAGCGGAAGCCGCAGGAGCCCGGCGCGTCGTGGGAGGTGGGGAAGGCGGTGACGGTGACGGCCCCGATGGGGAAGGAGCCGCCGGTCTCCACGGTTCGGAGCTTGGCTTCCAGCCCCGGGATGCGGTAGGCGAGCTGGCGGCCGCAGGGGGCGGTGGCGTAAATGGGCACGTCCCAGTGCTTGACGATGGTGGTGAGGCCCGAGATATGGTCGCTGTGGGAGTGGGTGATGCAGACGGCGGCGAGATCCCGGGGGCTGAGCCCCAGCTCCCCCAGGAAGCCTGAGATCCGCCGGGCGGAGATGCCGGCGTCCAGCAGGATGTGGGTATCCCCCCGGCTCACCAGGGCGGCGTTGCCGGAGGAGCCGCTGGCAAAGGTATGGATGGATGTCAAGATGGTGTTCCTCTCTGCCTCCGGAGCGGGGCGCTGGTTTTCCGCGGGGAATGGCGAAGCGTCCGCCGGGGCCGCCGGCCAAGGCCGTGATCCCTCCAGCGGACGCTTTTTGGTAATATGCCGGGCTTCAGCTGATGCGGCTGCGGAGCTCCCCCTCGTCGGGCACGTCCACGGCGCGGATGTCAGCTCCCAGGGCCCGGAGCTTCTCAATGATGTCCTCATAGCCCCGCTCGATATAGCTGACGCCGGTGATGCGGCTCTCGCCCTGGGCGGCCAGGGCGGCGATGACCAGAGCCGCGCCGGCCCGCAGGTCGGTGGCCTGGATGGGGGCCCCGGTGAGGTGATCCACCCCCTCTACCACGGCGGTCTTATCGTCCACCTGGATGGAGGCGCCCATGCGCTTGAGCTCGTCCACATAGCGGTAGCGGCTGCCCCAGACGCTCTCCGTGACGAGAGAGGTGCCCTCCGCCAGGCAGAGGACGGTGGTCATCTGGGGCTGCATGTCCGTGGGGAAGCCGGGGTAGGGCAGGGTCTTGATGTTGGTCTTCTGGAGCTTGCCGCTGCGGCGGACGAGGAGGGTGTCCTCATGCTCCTCGATCTCCACGCCGCACTCCTGGAGCTTGGCGGTGATGCAGTCCATGTGCTTGGGGATGATGTTCTTCACCAGCACCTGGCCGCCGGTGGCGGCCACCGCCGCCATGTACGTCCCGGCCTCGATCTGGTCGGGGATGATGGCGTAGCTGCCGCCCGTCAGGCGGGGCACGCCGGTGATCTTGATGGAATCCGTCCCCGCGCCGCGGATGTCCGCCCCCATGGAGTTGAGGAAGTTGGCGAGATCCACGATGTGGGGCTCCTTGGCCACGTTCTCGATGACGGTGGTGCCCTCCGCCAGGGCGGCGGCCATCATGATGTTCATGGTGGCCCCCACGGAGACCACGTCCAGATAGATGTTGGCCCCGTGGAGACGGCCGCCCTCCGCGGCGGCGTTGATGAAGCCGCTCTCCAGCGTGACCTTGGCGCCCATGGCGGTGAAGCCCTTGACGTGCTGGTCGATGGGCCGGACGCCGCCGAAGTTGCAGCCGCCGGGCATGGCGACCTCCGCCTGGCCGAAGCGGCCCAGCAGGGAGCCCACGAGATAGTAGGAGGCCCGGATCTTCCGCGCCAGATCATAGGAGGT
>CAKTSC010000085.1 GCA_934597465.1 uncultured Dysosmobacter sp. | reverse complement strand
GTGCTGCGCTTCAAATGCGAGGAGGATGTCACCCAGGCGCTGCGGGAGAGCCAGTGCCGCTTTGCCCAGACCCTGCGGGAGAACGGCGTCCCCACGCCCCGGCAGTACCGGACGGAGGGATGCTTCACCCGGTGGTACACCGTCGGCGGCTATGAGGTGCTGGCGGCGCTGGAGGATTTCGCGGAGGGGCAGCTCACGGTGGTGGACGCCGCCGCGGCGGAGCAGACCGGTGCGCTGCTGGCGAAGACCCACCGCATCGCGGAGACCCTGGATCTCCATGTGGCGAACCGGGTACTGTTTGACCCCTTCGCGGAGAACGACCTCTTTGACGTGGAGGGCTTCCGCTCGGTGGGTGCCTCCCTCTCCGGGGAGGACAGGGCCCTCTTTGACCGGATCCTGGAAAAGTATGACGCCGTGATGGATCGCCTGGCTCCCCTGCGCCAGGCGCCCCGCTGCGCGGTGCAGGGGGACATCAGCGACTGCAACCTCTATCGCACCCCCGCCGGGGAGATCGGTCTCTTCGATTTCAACCGCTGCGGGGACAATGTCCTCCTCTGCGACGCGGTGATGCAGGCGCTCTTTGAGGCCCGGCTCATGGACTACCCGGAGGAGCTGGGCCCGGAGCGGGAGCAGCGCATCCTCGCCGCCTTCTGGCGGGGCTACCGCTCCCAGCGGACGCTTTCCCCGGAGGAGGAGCGGTTCTGCCCCACGCTTGCCGCCCTGATCCGCGCCTTCTGGAGCATGGACATCCGCTGGCGGGAGGACAGCCTGCTGAACGCCCACGAAAACGGGGATCTCCCCACCGTCCGCCGCCGCCTGCGGGAGACCTGGCGCCATCTCAGCGCCGTCCCCTGAGTCCCCGTTCCCGAAAAGCGCTCCCGCCTGCCGGCTTTTCCGCCTCCGCGGGCACCCCGGGCCCGCGCCCCGCCGGATTCCGGTCTCCTTTCCGCTGCAAAAAACGGCCACCCCTTTTGGGGCGGCCGTTTCCGCGTGTTCCGCTCATTCCATTCCGTCCAGCAGCGCCCGCAGCAGCGCCTGCCCGTTGTCGATCCCGCTGACGGCCAGACTCACCATGCAGCCGTGCCAGTCCACCACAGCCTCCCAGGCGGTGCCGCCTTGCAGGATCACGGCGGTACCGCCCCAGGCGGTCTGCCAGTCGCTCTGCTGCATGACCTCCAGCAGCCCCGGGGAGAGGGTCAGGCATTGCTGGAACTCCTTCCTGTCCCAGGCCTCTGTGGCCATCTGGATGCTCACGTCCACAGCGGCGCCTGCGTAGTCTCCCGTCATTTCCGCGACCTCCCGTACCGCCACGTTGGTCAGCGCCCCGTCCCCATCGGTGAAGACCTCCACCAGGCAGGAGCCCAGCGCCTCGTCGGCACCGCCCGTCCCGCCGGAGCGGTAGATGGTTCTGCCCGGCTGGCCCGCCAGCAGCGGGAAACGGGGCAGCTCCCTGCCCACGAGATCCTCCGCCGCCTGCCAGTCCTCCGCAGATGTCCAGGCGTACTGCTCCGCGGCCTCCGCCGCCAGCGTCCGGATATCCTGGGAGAACTTCTCCGTCGGGATGGCCCCGGCGGGGGTGGTGACCACCCAGTTTCCCGCCACGTCGTAGCCCAGCTCATAGGGCAGCTCCTCCCGGATGTCGTGGAAGCCGGGATCACCCGGCCGCACGATGCGGGCAAAGATCCCGCTCTCCGCCGCCAGCACCGTTCCCACCAGGGCCAGGCATACGCAGGCGGCCAGCACCGCCGCCCGCAGGGGCCTTCGGCTCCGCTGCCCCTCCGGCAGAGCGGAGAGGGTCTCCCCCAGCCGCGCCTCAAAGTCCTCCGGCAGAGGCGTTTCCTCCGCCTGGGCCAGTGCCCGCAGTTTGCGATCCAGCTCCTTCATGTCGCATCCTCCTTTTCTGTCAGCTCCTCCGAGAGCAGCTTCCGCAGCCGCTCCCGGCCCCGGCTCAGCCGGGATTTCACCGTGCCCTCCGGCAGATGCAGCGTCCCGGCGATCTCCCGGAGGGTCATGTCCTCATAGTAGAAGAGCACCACCGCCGTCCGCTGCTCCGGCGGCAGGGCCAGCACCGCGTCCCAGAGCTCGTGGTAGTGGGGATCCTCCCGGCCTCCGGCCAGGGGCTCCAGCTCCTCCAGATACACCACCCGCCCCCGGCGCTTGCACTGCTGCCGGGCGCAGTTCACCGCGATCTTTACCAGCCATGCCCGGGCCGCCTCCGTCTCCCGGAGCCGCCCCCGGGACTGCCAGGCCAGCAGCACCGCCTGGCTCACGGCGTCCTCCGCGTCGGTGTCGCAGGGGAGCATGCTCCGGGCCGCCCGGTACATGTCCCGCCCATAGCGTTCCACTGCCCGGGTGAATTCCTCCCTCGTCAGTCCCACGCGCCCCTCCTTTCCGCGGCCCCATGGCAGCCGCCCTTGTCATGACACCTATAAGATACCCCAGTCCCCCAAAAGGTTCCATCCCCAAAAAACTTTTTCCGCGCCTCTCTCCGTTTCCCGTTCCCCGTTCCGGTATCCACCATTCTTTCCGCTTCCGCAAGCGTCCTCCATTCTCCATTCCCGCCCGCACGAAAAAAACGCCGCCCACCCGGGCGGCGTTTTCGCGCTTCGATTCACTTGTGCCTGCCGAGATACGCTTCCTTCACCTTCTCGTTTGCCAGCAGCTCCGCGCCGCTGCCGGAGAGGGTGATGCGCCCGGTCTCCAGCACGTAGGCAAGATCCGCGATCTTCAGGGCCATGTTGGCGTTCTGCTCGATGAGCAGCACCGTCACGCCCTGACGGTTGATCTCCCGGATGATGGCGAAGATGTCCTGCACCACCAGGGGCGCGAGACCCAACGACGGCTCGTCCAGCAGCAGCAGCTTCGGCCGGGACATCAGCGCCCGCCCCACGGCCAGCATCTGCTGCTCGCCGCCGGAGAGGGTGCCCGCCAGCTGCCAGGATCGCTCCTCCAGCCTCGGGAAGAGGGAGTAGACCCACTGGATGTCCTTGGCGATCTCCGCCTTGTCCTTCCGGAGATAGGCCCCGATCTTCAGGTTCTCCAGCACCGTGAGGTCAGGGAAGACCCGCCGCCCCTCGGGGCTCATGGCGATGCCGGAGGAAACGATCTTGTCGATGGACTTCCCCAGCAGCTCCTGCCCGTTCCACTCCACGGAGCCGGAGCTGGCCTTCACCAGGCCCGTGATGGTGCGAAGCGTGGTGGATTTCCCCGCGCCGTTGGCGCCGATGAGGGTCACGATCTTGCCGTCCGGCACCTCCAGCGAGATGCCCCGCAGGGCCTGGATGCCGCCGTAGTGGACGTGGAGGTCGTTAATTTTCAGCATCTTCACTCACCCCCAAATAGGCGTCGATGACGCGCTGGTTGTTCTGGATCTCCGCGGGCGTGCCCTGGGCGATGAGCTCGCCGAAGTCCAGCACGTAGATCCGGTCGGAAATGCCCATCACGAGATCCATGTGGTGCTCGATGAGCAGGATGGTGAGCCCCAGCTTCCCCCGGATCTCCCCGATGAAGGCCGTCAACTCGTCGGTCTCCTGGGGGTTCATGCCGGCGGCGGGCTCGTCCAGGAGCAGCAGCTTGGGATCCGTCGCGAGAGCCCGGGCAATCTCCAGCCGCCGCTGCTTGCCGTAGGGAAGGGAGGTCGCCAGCTCGTCCTTCACGTCGCTGAGCCCTACCAGCTCCAAAAGCCGCTCCACATCCGCCCGCTGGGCGGCTTCTTCCCGGGCGTTGGTGTGGAAGGCGGCGGAGAAGAAGCCGCTCTCCTTCCGCAGGTGCTTTGCGATGAGCACGTTGTCAAACACCGTCTGGGACTTCCAGAGCCGGATGTTCTGGAACGTCCGGGCCATGCCCAGCTTTGTGATCCCGTCCGGCGTGGGGGCCATCACGTGGGAGGTAAAGGCATGGGCGTCCCGGGCCTTTTCCCCCTCCTGCCAGGCCTTCAGGGCCTCGCCGGAAAGGGCCTCCTCCGGGGCGTACTCGGCGGTATACATGCCGCCGTGCTTGCCCTTGTAGGCTTTCTTCATCTTGCCCTGGGGGTGGTTGCGGATGATGGTCTCATCCAGAAAGGCCACCCGCCCGTTGCTGGGCTGATAGACGCCGGTGATGACGTTGAAGGCGGTGGTCTTGCCCGCGCCGTTGGGCCCGATGAGAGCCACGATCTCACCCTCATTGACCTCCAGGCTCAGATCGTCCACGGCCACCACGCCGCCGAACTGCATGGTGGCATGCTCCACCCGCAGGATGCTTTTGCGTTCACTCATTGGGCAGCCTCCTTCCCCTTGGCGGCGCGCTTGCGCCGGTGGGCGGCGATGACCTCCGGCAGCTCCCGGTCACCCAGGATGCCCTTCCGGAAGAACAGCACCACGATCATGATGACGACGGAGAACACCACCATCCGGAAGCCGTTGCGCAGCAGCGGCACCTGGAAGCCGTTGGCAAGCACCGTCTCCCGGTCCAGGAACCGGAGCCACCACTCGGAGCAGGCGACGTAAAGGAAGGTCGCGATGCAGCTGCCGGAGATGGAGCCGATGCCGCCGATGACCACGATCAGCAGGATCTCATAGGTCATGGTGGTGGTATAGACCTTGGCCTGGGCGTTGGAGACGTACATGGCGAAGAGGGCGCCGCCCACCCCGGCAAAGAAGGAGCTCACCACGAAGGAGAGCATCTTGTGCTTGGCCAGGTTGATGCCCATGGCCTCCGCCGCCACCTCGTCGTCCCGGATGGCCTTGAAGGCCCGGCCGTAGGTGGAGTTCACGAGAAGCACGATGAGAACGATGCAGAGGATCGCCACCAGGAAGGGCACGAAGGTGGAGAAATACAGCACCGTGGCCCCGTTGCTCTTCACATTGAAGCTGGAGAAGGTGGGGAAGGACTTGATCATGTTGGCGCCGTTAGTCACGGGGCCCAGCTTCTGCCACTGGAAGATGGCCCGCAGGATCTCCGCGAAGCCCAGGGTGGCGATGGCGAGATAGTCGCTCTTCAGCCGCAGCACGGGCAGGCCGATGAGGTAGGCAAAGCCCGCCGCCACGAGGCCCGCCAGGATCAGGGCGATGAGCACCGCCAGCACCAGCCCCACGGCGTAGCCCACGCCGGAAGTGCCGAAGATGCCCCAGAAGAGATCCGGCAGGGAGAACTTCACGGCGGAGCCGCCGTAGAGGTAGTAGACCTGATCCTTCACGCTCAGGGGAACCGTGAGGATGGCGTAGGTATAGGCGCCCAGCAGCATGAAGCCCGCCTGGCCCAGGGAGAAAAGCCCCGTAAAGCCGTTGAGAAGGTTCATGGACACGGCCACCAGGGAGTAGACCGCCGTCTTTTTCAGCACCACGAAGAGGGAACTGGTGGGCAGCAGCACCGCCGGCACGCTGGGCAGCCACAGGTTCAGGTTCTCCAGCACCACGATGAGTGCCAGGAAAAGCACGATGCCCAGCAGCGCCTTCCGGGAGCCCGCGCGTTTCGATTCGTTTTTCAGCATGTTCGCACCTCCCTCAGACTTTATCCGTGACCTTTTCGCCGAAGAGGCCGGTAGGCTTGAACACCAGCACCAGGATCAGCAGGGCGAAGGTGAAGGCGTCGGAGAACACGGACACATCCCACGCGGAGGGGAGGCCCTTGATGATATTCTCGCAGATGCCGATGATGAGGGCGCCGATGACCGCGCCGGGGATGGAGCCGATGCCGCCGAACACCGCCGCCACGAAGGCCTTCAGACCCGGCAGCGCGCCCACGGTGGGCACCACGGCCTGGTAGCAGGTGAAGTACAGCACGGAGCCCACGGCGGCCAGGGCCGAGCCGATGACAAAGGTCACGGAGATGACGGTGTTGATGCGGACGCCCATGAGCTGGGCGGTCTCAAAGTCCCGGGACACGGCCCGCATGGCCATGCCCACCTTGGTGCGGTTGATGAGCTGGGTCAGAGCCAGCACCAGAATGATGACGAGGACCGGGGTGATGAGCACCACCATCTTGGTGGGGGTCCCGGCGATGGAGACGGTCTTCGCGAGGGACGGGATCACGGGGTAGGTCAGGGGCTGGCCGCCGGTGATGTACGTGGCGGTATTCTGCAGGAAGTAGCTCACGCCGATGGCGGAGATCATGACGCTCATCCGGGGAGCGGTCCGCAGGGGCTTATAGGCCACCCGCTCGATGGTGAAGCCCAGCAGAACGGTGAGCACCAGCACCAGGGGGATGGCGATGTACATGGGCATGACGGTGGAGAAGTAGACGCCCATAAGGCCCGCCACCATAAAGACGTCGCCATGGGCAAAGTTGATGAGCCGCAGGATGCCATAGACCATGGTGTAGCCGATGGCGATGAGGGCGTACTGTCCGCCCACGGCGAT